>JBDRDH010000010.1:0-25651 GCA_043820985.1 Planctomycetota bacterium | reverse complement strand
TGGCAGAGGCCGGCTATACCCCCGGCTTTGTGTTTGGTGCCATGGCGATATTTTTCCTGCTGCTGCTGGTCGGCTTCGTATATGAGTGGCGCAAGGGTATCTTTCAATGGGACTAGACGAGAAAACTGTCGGCCCGGTGATCGGCGGCGAAGGCTTCACCGCCACGCGGCTTGATCATGTCGTTGACATGGTCAAGCGCTACGGGATCAACTGGGCGCGGCGCCATAGTCTCTGGCCGATGCCGTACGCGACCGCCTGCTGTGGGATCGAACTGATGGCGACCGGTTGCAGCCGCTATGACATCGCCCGCTTCGGCATGGAAGCCATGCGCTTCACGCCGCGCCAGTGTGATGTCCTGGTGTGTGCCGGACGGGTAGTGATGAAGATGATGCCCGTCATCCAGCGGATCTACCTGCAAATGACCGAGCCGAAATGGGTGGTGGCCATGGGAGCCTGCGCTTCCAGCGGCGGGGTGTTTGATACTTATGCCGTGGTACAGGGTATCGACCAGTTCCTGCCGGTGGATGTATATGTACCCGGCTGTCCGCCACGGCCGGAAACCCTGATCGAAGGATTGATGGGCATCCAGCGAATCGTGACCGAGGATGGCGTGAAAACCAGTCGGGAGCGCGGTCCGGGTCTGGGATTGGTGGCACAGCCACCCCGACAAACCGTGCCATTGAGTCACGGATCGAACGCAAAATGAATTTGTGTACTAGCGGCTCCCGCCTCCGGGCTGACGGGAGTCCACTACGGGGGAGACCCTGGCCCGGCGGCGGTAGCCGAGTTAGTTTGGTAGAGGAGTCGCATGGCTACGGCAGAATGCATCCAGGCCTTGCAAGAGCAGTTTCCCGAGTTGGGCATCGCAGCGCTGCCCCTGTGCAGCTATGCCGATGGCCGCCAGTCGGATCAGCTCTGGGTGCGCATACCGACGGATCGGTTGCTCGAAGTCATGCATTTCCTCCGCCACGATCCCCGTACTAAATTCGAACAGCTTACGGACCTGGCCGGGGTGGACTATCTGAACTACCCTGACGCGGAAGATCGCTTCGCCGTGGTCTATGCGCTACTCAGCCTGACACACAACCATCGGCTGTGGGTAAAGGTCTTTGTAAATGACCCGGGTCCGGAGTTGCCTTCAATAACCGGGCTCTGGCGTGGTGCCGAGTGGCCGGAACGGGAAGTTTATGACATGTTCGGCATCCAGTTTCGCGGGCACCCGGATTTGCGCCGCATCCTGTTGCCCCAGAACTTCAAGGACCACCCGTTGCGCAAGGATTACCCGCTGCGCGGCAAGGGCGAACGTGAGGATTTCGAGGTCATCGGACGGGACAGCGCGTAAGAGCGGTTAGAGGAACAGCGCCGCATGAGCATCAGCTACGATATTCGACCGACAGAGCTTAGCCGCGATGAGGGTAGCGAGGATCGCTGGACGCTGAACTTTGGCCCGCAGCACCCAGCCACGCATACCACCCTGCGGCTGTATCTCCAGGTCGAGGGCGAGCGCGTGGTCAAGGCCACGCCCGATATCGGCTTTCTGCACAGTGGCTTCGAAAAGCTGGGGGAGCATCTGAACTATAACCAGTACGTGGTGGTAACCGATCGGATGAACTATGTGTCGCCGATCGCGAATAACATCGCGTGGCACACGGCGGTCGAAAAGCTGTTCGGTATTGAAATTACGCCCCGCTGCAAGGCGATTCGCACGATCTGCGCCGAACTGGCCCGCATCCAGGACCATCTGGTGTGTATCGGGTGTACCGGGCTGGATCTGGGAGCGTATACCGCCTTCATGTACGCCTTTAACGAGCGCGAGGTTATCAACGACTTGTTCGAGGCACTCTGCGGGCACCGCTTTACGACGGGTTACACGCGCGTGGGGGGCGTGATGCAGGATATGCCACCGGGCTGGACGGATAAATGTCTATGGTTCATCCACGAGCGGATCCCGCCCGCTTTGCGCGATGTCGAGGCCCTGCTGCTGCGTAACCGCATCTTCATCGAACGAATCAAGGGCATCGGCGTGATCAGTCACGACGATGCCATCAACTGGTCCTTGACCGGACCCATGGCCCGAGGCAGCGGCGTCCGGCGGGATGTGCGCAAGGACGAGCCCTACTTGTGCTACGCCGACAACTGGGATGGCCAGGGGGCGCCGGCCGTGGATTTCAAAGTGCCGGTCGCCTCGGGTGGCGACGTCTACTCCCGGTTCCTGGTGCGGATGGAAGAAACCCGTCAGGCCTGCGCTATTATCGAGCAGGTCATCGCGCGCCTGCCGGACGGCCCCATCAACGTACTGGCTGACGAGAAATTAGCCCTGCCGGACAAACGCGAGGTGTACTTCTCGATCGAGGGTCTGATCCACCATTTTGAGAAGGTCATGACCAATCGCGGATTCCAGCCGCCCATCGGCGAGGCCTATGCCGCGAATGAATGCCCTAACGGCGAGTTGGGGTTCTACCTGGTGAGTGATGGCGGCAACTGCGCCTACCGCGCGCGGTGTCGGCCACCCTCTTTTATTAACTATCAGGTGTTTCCACACTTAATTGAAGGGCACCAGATCAGTGATATCCCGGCGGTGCTCAACAGCGTAAACATCATTGCCGCGGAGCTGGACAGATAAGTCAGTGACCGGCGCGTGGGCGCTGGCAGCGAGTGGAGAAGAGCAGTGGCCTGGAACACCATTGACCGCGGCACGGTGGCCGACGCACGGCTCGGACCCGGCATTAGCGCGGCGGCCAAGCAGAAAATCACCACCTTTTTCGAGCGCTACCCGACCAAACGCGCTGCTCTATTACCAGCCCTGCACATTATCCAGGACGAAATTGGCTACATTTCCATCCGAGCCATGCGGGAAGTGGCGGAGTTGCTGGGAATCGCGCCTTCGGACGTTATGGATGTGGTCACGTTTTACACCCACTTCTGGACGCATCCGCGCGGCACCAAGACAATCGTGGTGTGCCGCTCACTAACCTGTGAGCTTATGGGAGGTCGCACCCTCCTCGAGGTGCTCAAGGAAAAACTGGGTATCGACGAGCACGAAACCACCCCGGACGGCAAATATTCGCTGATGACCGAGGAATGTCTGGCGGCGTGCGATTATGGTCCGTGCATGCTGATTAACGAGAAGCTGCACAAACGCGTGACGTTGGAAAATCTCGACCGCATTTTAAGTGATCCTTACAACGACAAGCTGGAGGTGCCGCGCAGCGATTTGTTTGATGCGCCGCGAACCGCGAAACCGGAGTAAACGCCGGTGGGGCCTGGAACGCGACCTGATCGATGGTGATGAGTTAATGGCTTACGAACCAGTATTGATGCGAAACGTCGGTGTACCCAACAGTACGTCGATCGATACATACAAACAGGCGGGCGGCTACCAGGGCGCGGCCCAGGCCCTCCAGATGAAGCCCGATGAGGTGGTCGAACTGGTCAAACGCGCCAACCTGCGCGGGCGCGGCGGGGCCGGCTTCCCGGCGGGGGTGAAGTGGACCTTTTTACCGCCCGACCGCGAGCGAACCTACCTGTGCGTCAACGCCGACGAGTCCGAGCCGCCGACCTTCTGTAATCGCATCACGATCGAGCAGGATCCGCACATGCTGCTGGAGGGCATCCTGATCGCGGGCTACGCCACCCGCAGCCAGGTGGCCTACATCTACATGCGGGGCGAATTCATCGAGCAGTTTCACGTACTCCAGAAAGCCATCGACGCCGCCTACGCCGCCGGCTATTTCGGACAGAACATCCTCAACAGTGGCTACAACCTGGATTGCTACATCCACCGGGGAGCCGGGGCTTATGTCTGCGGCGAAGAGACCGGCTTGATCGAAAGCCTGGAAGGCAAACGCGGCTGGCCACGCATCAAGCCGCCCTTCCCGGCAATCGAGGGCGCTTTCGGCCAGCCCACCGTGGTTAACAACGTGGAAACCCTGGCATGTCTGCCACACATTGTGACGCGTGGGGTGGAATGGTGGCAGAGCCTCGGGAAAGAGAACTCCTGGGGTCCCAAGATGTACTGCATCAGTGGACCAGTCAAGCGACCGGGCTGCTACGAGGCACCCTTGGGCCTGAGCGTACGGGAGTTGATCTACGGCGAAGACTTCGGCGGCGGCATGCGTGACGGTAAAAAAGTAAAAGCGGTCTTGCCTGGTGGATTTTCCATGGGCGTGCTACGCGGCGATGTTTTCCCAAAAGCGCCGGACGGGACGGTCGATCCAGAACAGGAATGGGACGAGTTGGATTGCAAGCTCGACTTCGGCGATCCGCAGCGCTATGGCCTACTGGGGCTGGGTACGGCGGCGGCCGTGGTCGTGCCGGAAGATGTCGATATCCGTGACGTGCTGGCCAACGTGGCACGCTTCTTCGCATCCGAGTCCTGCGGACAGTGCACGCAATGCCGCGAAGGAACCAACTGGATGCACAAGATCGCCCAGCGCATCCAAGCCGGGGCTGGGCGCCCGTATGATCTGGATCTGATCGCGGAGCTCACCCAGAATATGGGCATGATGCCCGGCATGAGCATCTGTGGTTTGTCGGATGGCGCGGTATTTCCGCTGCGCATGCTGGTACAGAAGTTCCGCGACGAGTTCGAGCGGCATTTCGCCGCCCAGGAGCCTGACGCGGTAGCCCACTATATCAAAGCGACTAACGCGGCGGCATACAATTTGCCCATCGAACAGGGCCGGGCCACAGCCTTCGCGGCCGGCACGATGCTACAGCCGGAGCACTTGCAGGATCAGATAGCCCAAACGCATTGAGACGTTTAGATATGCCGAAGATCATCATAGATGGGCAGGAGATCGAAGCCCGCGCGGGCACCAACGTGCTCCAGGCGGCGCTGGATGCGGGTTTTGACGTGCCGCATTACTGCTATCACCCGGGACTGAAGGTGGTGGCCAGTTGCCGGCTGTGCCTGATGCAAATGAAGATGCCCAATCCGCGCACCAAGGAACTGGAGTGGGCCCCCAAGCTGTTCCCCGCCTGCCACACCCGCGTGCGCAAAGGCATGGAGGTGCGCTTCGATTCGGACGCGGTCCGCGATTGCCGCCGACACCTGATGGAGTATTACCTCCTGAACCATCCCCTGGATTGCCCGGTGTGCGACAAGGCCGGCGAGTGTTACCTGCAGGACTACACCGAGCAGTACAGCAGCGCCACCTCGCGCATGGTCGAGCAAAAGCAGAAAAATCCCAAGAAGGACATCGGCCCACATACTCTGCTGTACTCCGATCGTTGCGTCCTATGTAAACGCTGCACTCGTTTTGTGGCCGAAATCGCCGGTACCGGCGAGTTGGCCGTGGCCAATCGCGGCAGCAAAAGCGAGATCGACGTCCTGCCCGGCGTGCCGCTCGATAACCCCTTGCAGGGCAACGTCGTGGACCTCTGCCCGGTGGGAGCCCTGATCGACAAGGACTTCCTCTTCAAGCAACGCGTCTGGGAATTGCATGGCACCCGCTCAATCAGCCCAGCGGATAGCCGGGGACAATCAATTTTCATCGACCATAACGGTTCCGTGATCCGCCGCATCCGCCCGCGCTTCAATGAAAAGGTAAACGAATGGTGGATCAGCGATGAAGCCCGTTACGGCTGGAAGCACGTCCATCGCGAAGATCGATTGAGCGGCGTGCGGATGCGGGCTACCACCGAATATGAACCCCTACGCTGGGAAGACGCCCCCCAAGTGCTCCGCGAACGCTTCACGGCTCTGGCCGAGGGTGACGGCGGCGCGGGTATTGCCGTCGTGCTCAGCCCGATGATGGGTTGCGAGGAAGCCTGGCTGCTGGCCGGCTTCTTCCGCGAATTGGCTTCCCAAGCCACCCTGGTAACGGGATACGCCCCAATCCAGGGCAGCGATCAAAGCTTCCCCGGCGGATTCGTGATCTCAGCCGAGAAATGCCCCAACCGGCGCGGCGTCGAACGGATAGTGGAACATTTTGGCGGCAACCGACTGGATTTTAACGGTTTTATCCAGGCCGCAAAAGCAGGACGCATCAAAGGCGCTTACATCACCGGCGGCTATCCCAACAACTGGATCTCTGATGACTGGGCGCAAACGCTGGCGAAGATTGAATATCTCGCCTGGCATGACTTGTTTGCCCCGCCCATGGATGGGGCCGTGGCCTTACAGATCGCCGGGGCCAGTTGGGCCGAGCGCGAAGGCACGTTCATGAACAGCGACGGCTTGTTGCAGGCATTTGAACGGGCAATTCCACCGCTGGAAGGTATAAAGGCCGACGGACAGTTCTTCCATGAATTGGCCGGGGAGCGCGGCTTGTTCCGAGCGGCCCAGGTGCGCGCCAGGATGGCCGCGGCCTGCCCGGAATTCGACGAATTGCATATCCCCCAGGAGATGCCGGCGGCGGCGCACTAGCACAGGACAGAGCGAGTGGCATGAAAGACCCGCAAGTACTGAAATTTGAAAGCTTTCTGCGGAATCCGCTACTGTTAATCGCCTTGCTGGTGTTCGGCGGCGCCGCGACAGTGGTGTTGGTGTGGCTGTTGGAGTCATGGTCGCCGGTGCAGTGGTTCCTGTCGCAACAGCTCTGGTTCTCGGTGCTGGTGATGGCGGCCGTGATCGGTCTGATGATGGGAGCCTGTGCCTACTGCATTCTGGCTGAGCGCAAGGTTTCAGCATACATCCAGGATCGGCATGGACCGAACCGAACTGGCTGGAAAGGGGCTTTCCAACCAGTCGCCGACGGCCTGAAGATGTTTCTGAAAGAGGACATTATCCCGGCCAACATCGACAAACCGTTGTTCCTGTTGGCCCCGGCCATCGCCTTCACGGTGGCTCTGATCGGCTTTGCGATCATCCCCTGGGCCGGCGAAGTGCGCTGGCCCTGGATGGCCGACGACGCCCCGGCCATCACCACCCAGGTAGCCAGCATTGACATCGGTTTTCTATACCTGATCGCGGTTGGCTCAATGGGAGTTTACGGCATCGTGCTGGCGGGCTACGCCGCTAATAACAAGTATACTTTCTATGGTGGCATCCGGGCGGCGGCTCAAATGATCAGCTACGAGATCCCGCTAGGGCTGGGACTGCTGTGCGTGCTGCTGACCGCCGAGAGTATGCGGCTGGAGGAGATCGTCAACGGCCAGGCGAAGGACGGGCTGTGGCTGGTGGTGTATCAGCCACTGGCGTTTATGCTGGTGCTGGTCAGTGCCTTTGCCGAGACCAACCGCGCCCCATTTGATCTGGCCGAAGCTGAACAAGAACTGGTGGGCGGCTTCCACACCGAGTACAGCGCACTGAAATTCGGCTTGTTCTTCCTGGGCGAGTATGCCCACATGATCACCAACAGTGCCCTGATGGTGGCGCTGTTCTTCGGCGGCTGGCATTTCTGGGGCCTGACCGCCGACAACCACACTTGGTGGGCGATGTTGATCAAATTTGGTGTCTACGCCGCCAAAATAGCCGCATTTATCTGGTTCTACATGGTCATTCGCTGGACGCTACCGCGACTGAGGTTCGATCAACTCATGCGCGTGGCGTGGAAGTCGATGGTGCCGATAGGCATGGGATTGGTAATCGCGACCAGTGTGCTGGTGTTGTTAGACCTGCACACCAAGTGGTACTGTAGCCTGGCGGCCAACGTGCTGGTGCTGATCATAGCCTTGGCGTGGTCGGCCTGCTCCAAGGTGCCAGTCACCGGACGGCAGGAAAATCTGCCCGATGTGAAAGTGCGACCACAAACGTAGCGGCCGGGCTCCGTACCGGCCGAAAACCACCGGCAGGATGCCGGTGCCACAATGTAGCGGCCGCCCTCGGTGGCGGCCGAATGTAGCGGCCGCCCTCCGTGGCGGCCGAAAAGATGCGAAGCACTATGCGTGACGAAGACATTATCGAACTTGAAGAACCCAAGCTGACGGCCGCCGAGCGCATGTATATGCCCCAGATCCTGGACGGTTTCAGGACCACCGTTCGGCATATGCTCAACGTGAAACGCCGTAAGGACACCGTCATTGTCTATCCGGAGGCCAAGCATAAACCACGGATTGAGAACTACCGCGGCATGCACCGCTTGAACAAGGATCCTAACGGCCGGGTCGCCTGCGTGGCGTGCATGATGTGCGCGACGGCCTGCCCGGTGAATTGCATCCATATCGAGGCCGCCGAGGCCCCCTGGCCGGATCGCGAGAAATACCCGGCCAAGTTTGACATAGACGAGTTGCGCTGCATCTACTGCGGCATGTGCGAGGAAGCCTGCCCGGTGGACGCGATCGAACTGACGCCGCATTACGAGGTGGTCGGCTACACTCGCCCGGAAATGGTCTTCGACAAGGAGAAACTCCTGGCTGTTTACGAGGCCACCAAGGACGAGAAACCGCGCAAAAATCCACCCGTAACTGACTATGGCCTGACGGGCGGACAGGCCCGCGACGTGGCCGATCCAAACGTGGAACCGCAGGTATAAAGCGGCGACAAATATAAGAATTCCAGCATGCGGCGTGCTGTTGACCAGGAACTGGAGTAACCGGAAGGTAGCCGAGTTGGCAGGGATTTTCCCTGATCGGCTGGAATCGCGGTCAATCTTGGAGTAGCTTCCAGTGATTGGCCCGGAGACCCAACTTTGATGCGCGTGCCATAGCTTGATCTGCTGAAAGTCGGCTTGGCACACATGTCACACATACGAGTGGAAGGCAAGTGGAACTGCCTGCGATCCTGTTAATAGCATTACTGGCCCTGGGAGCCGCGGGCCTGTACCTGGCCATGCCGGGCGGTCGCCACCGGCTGGGCGGCATTGCGCTCGTGCTGCTGGCTGCCGCCGCCGGTGCATTCATTGCCCTGTCCGTGCAATTCCTGACGGGTGGGGCCACGATTGGGTGGTTCAGCGCACTATCGTTGGTGGGGCTGATCGGCGCCGTACGCATGATCACACACCGCAAACCCGTGTACAGCGCGCTGTACTTCATCATGGTGATCGTGGCGGTCACCGGACTACTGGTGCTGATGCAAGCCACTTTCCTGGCCGCGTCGCTGATGATCATCTATGCCGGTGCCATCCTGGTGACCTATCTATTCGTGATCATGCTGGCGCAGCAGGATTACTCCCCGGGCTACGACACGCAAGCTCGTGAGCCGTTCTGGGGCTGTGTCTGCGGCTTCGTCTTACTGGCGGTACTGGCCGGCCGACTCTTCTTTTTCGACGAACCGCCGGACACGACGGTGGTGCCTCTCGGAGATGCCGACGGCGCGCCGGAATACGTCGGTATCCGACTACTGACTAACTACGTCGTGGCCATTCAGTTGGCCGGTGTGCTGCTATTGGCGGCGTTGGTCGGAGCAATCGCGATTGCCCGGCGCCGCGTAACCGATTTACCCGAAGGAGATCTGGACTGATGCTCGTGCCGTATCTATTAGTGGGAGCGGCATTGTTCGTGCTGGGCCTGATCGGTTTCGTCACGCGGCGCAACCTGATCATCATGTTCCTGTGCACCGAGCTGATGTTTCAGGGCATTGTGGTGAATCTGGTGGCCCTGGGTCGTTACCCAATAAATGGGCAACCGAATCTGGACGGTCAGGTCTTTGCGCTGTTCCTGTTGGCCGTCGCCGCGGCCGAAGCCGCCCTCGGGCTGGCCATCGTGATACTGCTGTACCGACACAAGGACACGCTGGACGCCTCCAGTTTCAAACTGCTGAAGGACGAATGATCGTGCTGCTGGCTCAGACGGAGATTCTGTCGATCAACTGGTACGCCACGCTGCCGTTCTGGCCACTGGTCGGAGCGATCCTGGTCGGCCTGTTGATCGCCCTGCGCGTCAAGGCCGAGCGCGCCCACTGGCCGGTCGTCCTGGGCGTCGGCGTCTCCGCCGTACTGGGTGTGATCCTGTTCTTCGATCTGGCGCCCGCCCACGAGCCGCCTGACGCGAGCACGTTGCGGGGGATTAGTGGGACGATTCCAGAGGGAGAGTGGATCCCTCATAACCAGGTATCAGAGCACGACGTGGCGGAACACGCCACGGAAACGTGGCACGATCCCGGCTTCACGCACACGATCTACCGCTGGATGAGCTTCGGCGAGCGGATCAGTCTGGACGCCGAAAGCAACCAGTGGATGTCGGTCAACTTCTACTTCGACGGCCTGGCCGGCGTCATGCTGGCCTTCGTGACCGTGGTCTCGCTGATGGTCGTGATCTACTCGATCGGCTACATGCGCGATCACCACGGCCACCCCGAAGTCGGTTACGAGCGCTTCTTCGCTTTCATGGGGCTGTTCGTCTTCTCGATGTGCATGCTGGTCCTGGCCGGCAACTTCGTGTTGCTCTACCTGGGCTGGGAGGCGGTCGGCCTGTGCAGTTATCTGCTGATCGGCTTCTACTACAAGAAACCCTCCGCGGCGGCGGCGGCCAAGAAGGCCTTCATCGTCAACCGCATTGGCGACTTCGGCTTCGCGTTGGGCATCTTCTGCCTGTACCTGTTCCTGCGCGGGCACGTGCAGCCGGGCGAGAACCCGCTGGATTACGCCGTCGTGTTCAAGTACGCCCATCACCTGGGCGCAACGACCTCGCTGTGGGGCATGTCGCAGGCGACGGTGGTGGCGCTGCTGCTGATGTGCGGCGCGTTGGGCAAGAGCGCCCAGTTCCCGCTGTACGTCTGGCTACCCGACGCGATGGAAGGCCCCTCGCCGGTCTCGGCCCTGATCCACGCCGCCACGATGGTGACCGCCGGCATCTACATGATCGCCCGTTGCGGTCCGATCTTCGCCCAGTCGGCCGTCGCTATGGAGGTAGTCTTGATCCTGGGGGTGATCGGCGCGGTGCTGGCCGCGACGATGGCCATGGCTCAATACGACATGAAACGCATTCTGGCCTATTCGACCATCAGCCAATTGGCGTTCATGTTCGTGGCCCTGGGCTGCGCGGCACCCAACGCGGCGGTGTTCCACGTATTCACCCACGCCTTCTTCAAGGCCTTGTTATTCCTCTGTGCCGGCAGCGTGATGCATGCCATGGGCGGCGTAATTGACGTGCGGCACTTCAGCGGCCTGCGGCACTTCCTGCCCTGGACGCACAAGCTGATGTTCGTCGGCTGTCTGGCGCTGGCCGGCTTCCCCTTCCTGGCCGGCTTCTGGAGCAAGGACGAGATCGTCCACGCCGCCTTCGTACACAACGCGGCGGTCGGCGTGATTATGCTGATCACCGCCGGCATGACGGCCTACTACACCTTCCGCATGTTCTTCCTGTGCTTCAATGGCGAAAAACGCCTTCCGCCGGAGGCCGGCGAGCACCCGCACGAATCGCCGCCGGTGATGATCGTGCCACTGGTCGTGCTGGCCGTCGGAGCCATTTTCGCCGGCTACGTCGGCGTGGGTGGCGTGGGCGGCTCGCTGGGTGAAACGTTCTTCTTCCTCCAGCCGGGCCACGGCCTTTTCCACTCGTACTTCAGTTCGAGCACAATGGCCCTGCACGAGCACGGGGGCGGCAGCACGTTGCTGATGTACGCATCGGCGGCGGTGGCGCTGGCGGGGATCGGCTTGGCCTGGGCGCGCTACGGCAAGGCACCACAGAAAGACCCCGACGCCGCCTTGCTCGGCCCGGTCTTCAGCCTGTGGAATGCGAAATACTACGTTGATGAAATTTACGACCGCGCGTTCGTGCGACCGCTGCGCGGCTTGGGCCGCGTATGCTTCGGCACCGACAACTACGGCGTCGACGGGCTGGTGTGGTTCGTCTCGGCCGTGCCGCGCGGCATCGGGGCCGTGCTGCGGATCGGACAGCGTGGCGTACTGCAGGGCTATGCCATGAGTATGATCATCGGCCTGGTGCTCCTGCTGTTGTTGTGGAAGTGGCTCGAGCCGGTGACCGGCACATAACAAGTAGCGGCCCGCGCCCCGCGCGGCCGAATATGAGCGAGTGTCCATGGAGGCAATCGGTCTCAACCTGTTGATCTTCCTCCCGCTCCTGGCGGCAGTCGTGATTTTTGTACTGCCACAGCAGCGCGAGCGCCTGGCGCCACAACTGGCCTTGTGGACCGGACTGCTCATCGTACTGGTCGCGCTGCTGTTGTGGTTACAGGTCGGGCCGGATACCGGACCGGAGAACCTGGTCGGCGCCTGTCAGGCAGACTGGATCGTCGCCGGCGACGCGGTCCGCGACAGCCTGACCGGCGAGATCAACATCGTGCGCGCCCTGCGGATCAGCTATAACATCGGGCTCGATCCAATCAGTGCGCCGCTGGTGCTGCTGACCGGCCTGCTGGTACCGCTTTCGATTGCCTGCGGCTTCGTGTCAATCAAGCACCGTCTCCGCGAATATTACGCCTGGATGCTGGCACTGTCGGCGGGCATGATCGGCGTCTTCGCCGCCCGCGATCTCCTGCTGTTCTACATCTTCTTCGAGTTCACCCTGGTGCCGTTGTACTTCCTGATCGGCATCTGGGGCGGTCCGCAACGACGTTACGCCGCCAACAAGTTCTTCCTGTACACCTTCGTCGGGAGTGTCATTACTTTCGCCGGCATCCTCTACCTGGCCGTCCGGGCCGCCGAGCCGAACGCCGGCATGATCGACTTTGACCTGCTGCGGCTTTGTGGCTTGCACCCGACACAGTCCGGACCGGCACTGACACAAATCGAACAGTGGTGGCTATTCCTCGCGTTCTTCTGCGGCTTTGCCATCAAGGTGCCGTTCTTCCCATTGCATACCTGGCTGCCGCTGGCGCACACGGAGGCCCCCACGGCGGGCAGCGTGCTGCTGGCCGGCGTGCTGCTGAAGCTCGGTACGTACGGATTCCTGCGTTTCAGCCTGCCAATGGTGCCGGAAGGCGCCATTGCCTGGGCCCAGATCATGGGTGGCTTGGCCATCGCCGGCATCATTTATGGCGCCTTGTGCTGCTGGGTGCAAAGTGACGTCAAAAAGCTGGTGGCCTACTCCTCCGTATCGCACCTGGGCTTCTGTATGCTGGGCATGTTCAGCCTGGTACCGATCGGGCTGAGCGGCTCGGTGCTGTACATGATCAACCACGGCATCAGCACCGGGGCGTTATTCCTGGTCGTCGGCATGATGTACGAGCGCTACCACACGCGCGACATGAACCAACTCGGCGGGCTGGCCACCCGTATGCCGATCCTCGCGTTTTTCCTGATCCTGTTCACCCTGTCCAGCATTGGCTTGCCGGGGCTGAACGGCTTCGTGAGCGAGTTCACCGTCTTGTTCGCGGCTTTCAACTCGCCAACTCTCGGACCCTGGTATGGAGCGCTAGGCGCCACCGGCATCCTGCTCGGTGCCATCTACATGCTCTACATGGCCGGCAAAGTGCTCTTTGGCCCAATGAAAGAGCCTGTCGGAACACCCGACCTGTCCGCCGGTCTGACGCCGGACTTAAACGTTCGCGAGGTCGTCATCCTGTCGCCGCTGGCGATTCTGGTGGTCCTGCTGGGCGTATATCCCCGGCTGATCACTGACACGCTCGATCCGGCCTTGCAATCACAAGTACTGAGTCGCATTGAAGCCGTACAGAATTCATCCGCGGCAGTCGCCGATCCTTCGCTCCCGTGGATTCTGCCCTTTGAAGCGGATGACGAGGAGCAACCATCAGTGCTGGAAAGCCGCGGGGTAGTTGTATTTGAGGATGCAAAGTCAGCCACGCGCCAGGCTGATTTAACGATCGTGCCAGAAGGAGGTTCATAGCCTTGTTGCCGTCGTATGCCCCTATCTCGCTGTGGGCCTTGCTGCCGGAGATCATTCTCCTGGCCGGTGGCTGCGCCGTGCTGCTCTTAGGGCAGGCGACCCGCGAGGGTCTGCGCCGCTCGACGCCGGGCTGGGTGTTGGGAACGATCTTCCTGGCGATTATCGTGATGGTAGCGCGCGCCTGGAACCAGTCGGCCTTGCCGGCCGGCGGCAGTGGCCTGGCATATGGCACACTGGCGATCTTCGCGCGCAACAGTGCCCTGGTCTTCGGGGTAGTTGTCACCCTGGTAGCCTGGATGCAACCACGCGCCAATGAGCGCGGCGAGTTCTGGTCAATGTTGTTGTTCTCACTGGCGGGCGTGCTGCTGGTTGGCGCGGCGACGGACCTGCTCATGCTATTTCTAGCGCTGGAACTGGTCAGCATACCCACCTATATCATGGTCGTGCTCAGTCGCCGGAACATCCGCGCCCTCGAAGCCGGTACCAAGTATTTCTATCTCGGCGCCATGTCGGCCGCGCTCATGGCCTACGGCTTCTGCCTTTTGTACGGCGTGGCCGGAACGGCTTCGCTGGCCGAGGATACTACCGGTCGGGGTGTCATCGCGGCTGTATCCGCGGCTCTGAATCAACCCGGCACCCTGAAATACGCCCTGGCGGCGGCGGGGGTGGTGTTGTCGTTGGGCGGGCTGATGTTCAAGATCGCGGCGGTGCCGCTGCACTTTTACATCGCGGACGTCTACCAGGGCGCCGCCAGCTCGGTCGCCGGCTTCCTGGGCTTTGTCCCCAAGTTTGCCGGATTCCTGGCGATCCTGAAGATTATGGTGGCCACCGGGCATTGGATCGGGAATCACGAAACCGTGTTCTGGATGCTCTGGATCGTTGCCACCCTGAGCATGTGCGTCGGCAACATGCTGGCTTTGATGCAGAGCAACATCAAACGCATGCTGGCGTACTCCGGCATCGCCCACTCGGGCTATATGCTGGTAGGTGTCCTCATCGGTCCATACGCCGGCGACGGCCTGATGGGTGATGGTGCCGCCGCCCTGCTGTATTACGTTGTGGTTTACGGCATCGCCAACCTGGGCGCTTTTGCCGTGCTGGGTCTGTTGCGTACGCCGGGCGGGCAACCCTGCGAAACCCTGCGTGATATCGCCGGCCTGCTGCGGCGCCATCCCGGCCTGGCCCTGCTGATGGCCCTGGCCATGTTCACGTTGATGGGCCTGCCACCTTCGGCGGGCTTCTGGGGCAAGCTCAGTCTTTTCGGCGGAGCACTTGCCAGCGTGGCGGCGGATGCCTCCGGCGAACGCTGGCTGCTGGTGCTGGTCATCATCGGCGTGCTGAATTCGGCCCTGGCGGCGGCTTATTACTTGCGCGTCATCGCGGCCGTCCTGCTCTATGAAAACGAGAAGCCCGCCGAAGCCGTGCAACACGAATCCCAACACATCGGCGCGGTGCTCTGCGGATTCCTACTGCTGGTTTTCGCCTTTTATCCCAGTGTCCTGCTCCAGCCGAGCCGCCAGGCCACGGCCGGGTTGCGCGGCGAATGTCTGTATGAACCGAGTACCATGCTGAGCCACGCGCCTCCGCTCGAATCGCGCGTCATCGAGGAAGCCGCGTTCGTGGAACCCGCCCCGCCGCCAGAGTAACCGCGGTAGTTATTCCCGCCCTCGCCCCTCCCTCCATCCTGGCGGTAGCTTTGATTAAAGGAACATAATCAGGGTGGTGGGCTCGATGTTCTCCAGCTCTCCGCCAAATATCTCACCCAGTTTTTTCTGATAGTCGTCCTGGCGCGCTTCCCACTGTTGCAGATCTTCCTCCAGATAACCCTGCGCGCTAAGCAGGTCGCGCCGCAACTGCCGTCCATCATTTTGTACATCAGCGTCGATATACCTCGCCGCCGCCTGCAGGCGCGGCTCACACAGACGCTCATGCATGGCGAAGGTATCGGTGGTGAATTGCAGGCTCCTGGCACGAGCCAACGTCCGCTGTTCCGCCAACGGATTCTGGCAACCCGCCAGGGTACAACACAATCCCAGCATGACCAGCAGGCCGCCGGGGCGGAATGGCCTACCCAAGATTGAACATCGAGTCATCATATTCATATCATACCCACTGGGGTGGCGAATGTTGCATGCCAATGATCCCAATCAGGAAACCAGCTCCAGTATGCGATCAACCGTCTGCCGGCTGGCACCCCGGCGTGACAGGATGGCCTCGCGCCCGAGCTGACCCATCTGCGTGCGCCGCTCGGGGTGGCGCAGAAGTTCGCTGACCACGATTGCCAGCCGCTCCGGACCACTGATCCGCCGCAAGGCCCCCTCGGCCAACAGCAGATTAACCGCCTCGGTAAAATTCTCGGTATAGGGCCCCACGATGATCGGCTTGGCCAGACCAGCAACCTCCATCACATCAGAGCCCCCCATCGGCACCAGTGTGCGCCCGACGAACACAATAACGGATAAAGCATAAAACTTGCGCAATTCCCCCATGGTGTCACCCAGGAAGACCGGCTTCGGCTCAACCACATTAGCCGGCATAACCGGGCAGCCGGTGCTGCGCCGCAAGCAGGCAAAACCGCGCTGCGCCACCAGACTGGCGACCTCATCAAAGCGCTCCGGCTTGCGCGGAATCAGAGCTAGTTGCAGATTGGGGAAATCCTTCAGTAGACGCGTCTGGGCATCCAGCGCCATGGCCTCCTCGCCCGGACCAGTGCTGCCACAGACCCATAGCGCTTGGCTGGTATCAATCCCCATTTCCTCCGCTAACTCATCCTGGCCGTCAACATAGTCGGTGGTCTGAGCGGCGTCATATTTCACCGAACCCGTTACGTGTACCCGCTCGGGCGGCACGCCCAGCTCGATAAATCGTGAGGAGTAATTGCCATCCTGGGCCCCCACCCAACGGATCTGTTGGAACATCCGGCGTGATATCCAGCGGATTATCGGTTTCTTGAACCGCCGAATGCTACGCTCGGCGGTCACCCGGCCATTGGCAATCACAACCGGGATCTCACGCCTGGTCGCCACCGCCACCAGGTTCGGCCAGGCTTCCAGCTCCATCAGTACGATCACGGAAGGGCGGATACGTGCCAGCACAGTGCGGATAGCAAAGGAGAAGTCCAGTGGGAAACGGAACACCTCGTGCTTCGGATACAGTTCACGCGCCCGCGTCAGCCCCGTGGCGGTGGTACTGCTGATGACGACGATGGTATCGGGAGCGCGCTGCCGTAATTCGGTGACAATCGTCCGCGTCGCGTTGATCTCGCCCAGGGAGACGCCGTGAATCCAGACACAATTTGCCGCGACCGGCCGCGAGGGCACCCTCCCGAAATATTCGCGCAGCGGCGCCACCGCCGGGCCCCGCTTCCAGCGGCGATATAACAAATACGGCCATATCAGACTAACGGTCAGGCCGTACAACAGGTCCAACAAGATGGTCATGGGCTCGCCGAAACTGTACTTCTGGGACTTGTGACCGTGTTCGCCGGAGTAGCTTTGCTTCCCATCCAGTCGGTCTTACAATTCGGCGACAACTGGGCCCCAGGAGATACACCTGATGCTTGCGAAACAGACACGCTCGAAACTGGCCGCAATGATAACCGTTCTGACAGCGGTCGTCGCGTGCCAGAGTCAGATTCCGACCAGTGCGCCGGCGGCGCTCGATCCCACCATCGACAAGATCCTGACCCGCCTGGAAAACCGCACGGTGAGCGACCTGCAAGCGGAGCTGACCTGGAAGCTGCGCTACGTGATCGACCTGGAAGAGGACGCCCAGCTCAAAAAAGGCAGAATCTGGTATCAGCAACAGGATCCGTCCGCCCGCTTCCTGATCCACTTCTCAAAGAAAATCGTCTCAAACCGCGCACACCAGCTCGATGAGCGGCATATGTTCGACGGACGCTGGTACACCGAACTGAAATCAGAAACCAAGACCATCACCCGGCGCGAGATCCGACGCCCCGGCGACGAGGCCGATCCCTACAAGCTCGGCGAAGGTCCCTTCCCGGTGCCCTTCGGGCAGAAAAAGGCGGATATCTTGAAGGAGTTCGAAGTCACGCGCATTCCGCCGGCGGATGACGATCCGGAAAATACCGACCACCTCCGCCTGACACCCCGAGAAGGCACCCAGACGGGCCAGAACTACAAACAAGTCGAGGTTTGGATCGCCCGCGAAGGCCCTCAGAACGGCCTGCCGGTCACGGTGCGCGCCTCGAAAAAATCCGGGACCGGCCAGGTCAACTCATTCCTGACCATCACCTTCAAAAACGTCAAGCTCAACCAGGGCTTCAGCGGCAGCGTGTTCAAGATCGACAAGCCGGCCGGCTACGACGAACATGTCGAAAACCTGGAACCAATCACCCCACCCTCCACGCCATAACCGAGGCAGCTCGAGCGGAATCTTTCCCGATTCATCGATGTGTTGTCCGATTCAATCAGAGCCCGAAGCGCCAGCGAGGGTTAACGCTACGCATCCAGAGCGGCTGGCAACAGCAGTTGGCCTAAGCGCTTTCATGCGGCATAATACAAATCCCAGAGCGGTCGGCATCGGACCCTCGGACTAAGCCGCGGATTATTACCGCACAGCATGAAAGCGAAACAGCATGAGCATTCTGGTCGACAAGAATACGCGCGTTATCTGCCAGGGGATCACCGGTAAGGCCGGTGCATTTCACACCGCACAGTGTGTCGAATACGGAACCAACATCGTCGGCGGCGTAACGCCCGGCAAAGGTGGTACCAAGTCCGAGCATGGCCTGCCGGTGTTCAACACCGTGCACGAAGCCGTCGCCGAGACCGGCGCGGATACGTCCCTGCTCTTCGTACCGGCGGCTTTCGCGGCCCAGGCGACCATGGAAGCCTGCGACGCCGGCATCAAGTTGGTCGTGCTGATCACCGAGGGCGTGCCGACGCTGGACATGATCAAGGCCCGCAAGTTCCTCGACGATCGCGGCACCCTGCTGATCGGCCCGAACTGCCCCGGCGTCATCACCCCCGGCGCCTGCAAGATCGGCATCATGCCCGGCTACATCCACAAGCCGGTCGAGAACGGCACTAAGAACGTCGGTATCATCTCGCGCAGCGGCACGCTGACCTACGAAGCCGTCTGGCAGTGCACCGAGCGCGGCTACGCCCAGACCACCTGCATCGGTATCGGCGGCGACCCGGTCAAGGGGCTCAACTTCATCGAGCTGCTCGATATGTTCCAGGCTGACGACCAGACCCACGGTATCGTCATGATCGGCGAGATCGGCGGAACCGACGAGGAGCAGGCCGCCGCCCATATCAGCAAGCACGTAACCAAGCCGGTCGTCGCGTTCATCGCCGGCCAGACCGCCCCCCCCGGCCGCCGCATGGGCCACGCCGGCGCCATCATCTCCGGCGGCGAAGGCACCGCCCAATCCAAAATCGCCGCCCTCCGCGAAGCCGGCATAACCGTCAGCGACAGCCCGGCGACACTAGGCGAGGCGGTAGTAAAGGCGCTAGGGTAGACTCACACAGTCGACTGGCTCTCCAGGATCGTGATGAAGGTAATACTACGATGGGAAGTCCTGCTGAAGTCCGAAACGCGCTGGAGAAGCTGAACGACGATGAACTCCCGCAGATCGCGGCACAACTCAATGTTACGTTCGACGCCGCCATCCAGAAAATTCAAGATGGTTCGGCACGACGCAGGGCAAAGCGGCTGGCGCTACTCAGGGAAGCGAACATAGTAGCGCTTGCCTACGTACTGGGAATCGCCCTGGATGATCCGCCAGAGGCTTTTCGGCGAACCCGATCAACCACCCGGAATGCCAAGCCCGCTTCCGTCGGTGAAGCCAAGGAACCTGGGAGCACACCACGAATAAGCCGAAATGCAAAGAAGTTCGGTGACTGGATCGAGGCAGAGCACCTTGGTGAAGGGGGACAGGCTTACACCTACCTCGTGCAGAGAAAGGGCAGTGTTGATGAGGAACGTTATGTACTGAAGCAGATAAAGAACGCCAAAAGGGCGGGACGAGCGACAGCAGAGATCGAAGCCTGCATGCGGCTCGATCATCCAAACGTCCTAAAGGTGATCGACTTCGATGTGGATCTGAAACGACCGTTCATGGTGACCGAGTATTGCGAGGGCGGCACGCTGGCGGCATTGAACCTCGACATACGGCCCCTCCTCGATCGCCTCCGGATGTTTCGCATGATTTGTGCCGGAGTCGAGCACGCGCACGGCCTAGGAGTGGTGCACAGAGACATAAAACCGGAGAACATCTATCTTCGGAGTGACGGCTGCACTCCGGTCGTCGGCGATTTCGGAATATGCTACTTGGCGGAAGGGCCCAGGCACACCGATACGAATGAGGCAGTAGGCGCTCGCTACTACATGGCGCCAGAGTTGGAAGACGGGCGCGCGGAGCAGGTCGACCGGCGTTGCGACGTCTATTCGTTGGGCAAGCTGCTGTATTGGATGTTGAGCGGCAGGATGTTCGCGCGAGAGAAGCATCGAGAACCCATGCACGACTTGTCGCGATCGCTCGATCCGGCGGCTCGCAGCTTCATCTATGAGGTGTTTGACCGGACCATTGCAGTATCTCCCGGCAGTCGTTTTGAGTCGGTCGCGGACTTGATTGACCATCTGGATTCGGTCATCCGGCGCATAGAAGCGCAGGCACATCCGCTGGACCTCAACATGGCGCATCGTTGCGCCTGGTGTGGTGTCGGAACCTACAACTCACAAGTGCTCTACCACCCCGAGACACTCGTGACGCGACCAGAGAGTGTTCGCGACTTCGGCTTCCAGTCTGTCGGACAGCCACAGTGGATCATCTTGGCCTGTGACCATTGCGGTCATGTCGAGTTATTCAGGCCAGATCGTGCTCAGAAGAAGAAGCTCTGGAAAATGCCATGACATGTACGCATGTCCACTCACCATCCAGCTAGCTAATCTTTCATCCACCGACAAATACTGACAGCTATGCGCTTTCCCGAAAACGCTTCAGCGGCGAGAATCCCGGTTCGATGCGAAACCGGGACGCCGGGATGTGAGAACGTCGAGACGCAATGGTCGCCAGTGTTGCAGAGATGTGTGAGATCGATTCGTGTCCCCCAACGGCTAAAGCCATGGGCCACCCATGAGTGCGCGATCGATTCGTGTTCCCCACGGCTAAAGCCATGGGGCACCCGTTCATGGACCACGCATCCCACCTGCCAACACGCGCCAAATCGCGTTTATTAATGTTTCTCGGTGTTCTCTGCGCTCTCTGCGCCTCAGCGGTTACAGCACCGCGAGCACGACTGGAGGATGAACGCCGTGCAGGATGCCCTGGTACTATCGGAGATCACCAAAAGCTTCGGCGACTTCACCGCCGTCGATCGGTTCAGCCTGAACGTGCCGACCGGTCAGGTGTTGGGCTTTCTGGGGCCCAACGGCGCCGGCAAGACCACCACGTTACGGATGGTGATGGGAATCACCTACCCCGACAGCGGCTCGATTCAGATTCTCGGCCACCCGGTCGCCACCGAGATCAAGGACCGCGTCGGCTATCTGCCCGAGGAACGCGGCATGTACCGCAAGCTGACCGCCGAGGCCACGCTGCGCTACTTCGGCAAGCTCAAGGGTCTACGCGGTGCGGCCCTGTCGCGCCGCATCACCGAGAGCCTGGAGCGCGTTGGCCTGCAGGATTGGGGCAAGCGCAAAGTCGAAGCACTTTCCAAGGGCATGCAGCAGAAACTGCAATTCGTCTGCACCCTACTACACGAGCCGGAACTGGTGATCCTCGACGAACCCTTCTCCGGCCTGGATCCGCTCAACGTCGACCTGCTCGAACGGCTGCTGGCCGATCTCCGCCGCGGCGGCGCGACCGTTATTTTCTCGACGCACCAGATGGAGCAGGCCGAGCGCCTATGCGATCGCATCGTCCTGATCAACCGCGGCCGCAAACTTATCGACGGCCCGCTCACCGAGGTCCGGGCGCGGTTCGATACGCGCATGCTGGTTCTGGAAGGCGAGGGGGACTACTCAGGATTGTCGAACTGGGACGGCGTGATCAACTCTCAGGTCACCGCCGGCCGGGCGCGCCTGGAGCTGGCGGAGGGAGTCGCGGTGGAACCCATGCTGCACGCCGCGGTCAACACGTTAAAACTCACCCGCTTCGAGTTACAACGACCGAGCTTGCAGGAGATCTTCGTGAAGCTGGTCGAGCAGGATCGGCAGGGTGCCGAACCGGATGCGTCGGCCAGCCGCGCGGAGGTGTCGCATGAATAAGATCGTGACGATTGCCTACCGCGAGTTCCTCGAAACCGTCCGCACCAAGGCGTTCTTCATCAGCGTGTTTCTGGTGCCGGCCCTGATCATGATCTTCGTCTTCGGCGCCGAGCGCATCGGCAAACTCACCGAGCGTGAATCCACGCCCCTACGGCTAATCGCCCTGCTGGACGAAACCGGCATGGTCG
The DNA here is from genome assembly GCA_043820985.1 of Planctomycetota bacterium. Classification (GTDB taxonomy): domain Bacteria; phylum Planctomycetota; class Phycisphaerae; order UBA1845; family Fen-1342; genus JAAYXS01. The sequence goes on along the minus strand of JBDRDH010000010.1, from coordinate 3,596 downwards.
GCGCGCCGCTCCAACAAATGGTCGCACGGTATAATGAGGAAAATCCCAACCGACCCTTCAGCCTGGACGAACGCCCACCCATTACCGACACGGAAAACCTGGCCGCCGAAATACTGGCGGGCAAACTCTACGCCTACCTGGTAGTGCCGGCGGATGTGCTTCAGGTACCCGCCGAACCGGTGGAAAACCGCGCCGCCTGCATTCTGGCGCGCAAGGACCAACAGTTGCAGGCCGGTCGCGACCTGGATCGCATGATTAACAAGGCCGTACACGTGGCCCGCTTCCAATCGGCGGATCCGCCGATCGATCCCGTCAAGGTGCAACAGTTGCAGCAACCGGTACCCCTGGCCACGGTCGACGTGCGCTCGGGCGAGATCGGCCGCGACGATATGTTCGTCCGCCTGCTGACACCCTTTGCTTTCATGTTCCTGCTCTTCATGGGTACCATGCAGATCAGCTACGGCCTGCTAACCAGCCTGCTGGAGGAAAAATCGACACGCGTCATTGAAGTACTCCTGTCGGCGGTCAGCCCGGTGCAACTGATGGCCGGCAAGATCTTTGGCGTGGTCATGGTTGGCGTGCTACTGCTGGCGATCTGGGGTGGTGTGGGCTATTACACCGCCGACGCGCGCGGCTACGGCTACCTGATCTCCGGCACGTTACTGCTCTATGTGGCTATGTACTTCGTGCCGGGCTTCCTGTTGATCTCCGCCTTCCTGGGAGCCATCGGATCGGCGTGCAATACGCTCAAGGAAGCCCAAAGCATGGCGTCGCCTATCACCATTGTGAACCTGATACCCCTGGTGCTCTGGCTGCCAATATCGCAAAATCCCAGCTCGGCGTTGAGTGTGGCCTTGAGCTACTTCCCGCCGATCACGCCCTTCATCATGGTCCTGCGCGTCTGCGCCGATCCGGACACGCCCATGTGGCAGATAATCACGACCCAAATCCTGTTGTGGGCAGCGGTGATCGCCACCATCTGGGCCGCCGGCAAGATCTTCCGCGTGGGTATATTGATGTACGGCAAGCCGCCCAGCTTGCGCGAAATAACCCGCTGGTTGCGCTATGCATAGAGAATCTGGTGTTGGGCTGCTGTAAGGCTTTTCCTGGGGAGTGTGCTGGCTACCCATCGGCCCCACTCACACTCTGGTAAATGCGGATGACGTCCACCAGAATGACATCCACGTCCGGGACATCATTGAAACCTTCCTGTGAGCCAGTCTGTACCGCCCCGATGGCGTCAATCACATCCATGCCCTCGATGACCCGGCCGAAGACCGCGTAGCCAGGATTGCCTGCGGTGTAGTCCAGGCTGGTGTTGTCGATCAGATTGATATAGAACTGCGACGTCGCCGAGTTCGGATCACTGGTGCGGGCCATGGCGATCGTGCCGCGCTCATTCAACAAGCCATTGTCCGACTCATTAATAATCGGATCCTGCGTGGGTTCCCGCTGCTCCAGCCCCGGCTCGAAGCCGCCACCCTGGACCACGAAGTCCGCGATGACCCGGTGGAAAATGGTGCCATCGTAAAAATCTTCCTCAACATACGTCAGCATGTTCGCCACCGAGACCGGGGCATTGTCGCGATCCAACTCGACCACGAAGTCGCCCATCGACGTCTCAAAACGCAGGCGCGGATGTGATTCGGTGTCGTCAGTGGCCTCGATCACCGTAAGTACAATACGATCAGTGTCCCGGCGATTGCGGTTGTCACGTACTTCCAGTTCGAATTCCACCTCGTTATCACCAGCTTGATCGAAATCTGGTGCGGTGAAGGTTGCATGATCCGTGTCGGCGTTCCCAAGTGTGACCTGCGTGCCACCCTCCTGTCGCCATTCATAAGTCAGACTGTCGCCACGGCTGTTTGAGCCATCAAGAACGACGGCCGAGCCGGCGCTAACCTCGCGATCAACTCCCGCCCGCGCTACCGGACCAGCGTCGGCTTCACCAGCCGGGCTGCTACCATAATTCGGATCAACCTGTACCAGCACCTCGACCTCTGCCAGACCCACGTCGCCGCGCTCGTTAGTGGTGGTCACGATGAACCGCAGAGTCTGGTCGGCGGGCAACGACGGTGCCCTGAAACTGGCACTAGCCCGCATTGGATAAGTAATCTTCGTCCCGGTACCGGAAATTTGAACCCAACTGTACAACACCGCTCCGCCATCCACATCCGCCGTGGCTGTCGCCGTGAGCGGTACCAATTCACCCACCGTGGCTGTCTCAGGCGCGGTTGCCGTGGTTGCGATGATATTGCGATCGGTTGGTAGCGGCTGCTCGGGAGGCCCCAATGGACATCCTTGTGGTAAGATCTGTGCCAGTGGGGCCAGAACCAGACCCAGCAGTGTCAGCCGAAACATACGCACATCCTCCACGCTGCAACGCCGACGAACGCCGACGACACAGTGATTATCGTACTGTTGCCATGGTTAATAATAGCAGATTCTGGCCGTTCTGGCAGCACGATGTAGATTTCAACGAAGCTGGCCAGGCTCCTCAGGAATCCTGGTACTCTTCCAGCCACGCCATTTGTATGATCTCTAACTTCTTTTCATTGCAGGCGTTAGGATCGTCGCCAAACTCTTCCAACTCACACACCCAGTCGCGCAGTTGGGTAAATCGCACGCCGAGCGGATCAACATCAGGATGCTGTTCGTACAACGCCAGACCGAGGTCCTCCGAGTCGCTCCAGGTTAATTTGGGCGACATGTTCACTCCTTTTCGAAGATCGGCGTCAATGTGGCTCAATCCGCGCGTCCTGTCACACCCAGAGTGTATTGCCACTCGCCAAGAGCCGCTCTACTTGGATCCTTGAATCCTCGGATCCTTTGGCCATGGCCGCGGGCCACGCCAAGCAAATCTTTGCCATCCGATGTAGAATACACTCATGATCCAAACGGTATAAGATGCAGGAGGATCAACATGATACGCATGGGACTGGCCGTCACGGCATTGGGTTTGTTGGCTCTCTTCGGCTATTTCTTCGTAACCGCCTCGGACAATCAGAGCAGCACCGACCGGGCCAAGCAGGCCGTCGGACAGGTCGGCGACACGGTTCGCGACCAGGGCGTCGCCGGACTGGTACGCGCCCGCCTGGCCAGCAAGCTGGGGCTCGATGAAGTCCGCTTTTTACACGTGCATTACGACGAGAACCGCGTGCTGATCTACGGCCTGCTCTCGCCCGACCTTAGCGATGAAGAACTGGCCGCCCTGGCTCGCGACCTGCCCGGCGTCGAAGAAGTCGAAATCCGCGTCATGGACCGCCCGGAATACATGCACCCGGACAACACATCGCCCCCCGACGGCGACTAAACCGCACCTAACCTGGCGATACCAAGCATAGTAGTAACATGGTAGAAAAGCGGGGCGCGACGAGCGCGCCCCGCTGATCGTCAATCCTAGCCCAAGTTGAACACTTCTGACCGTTTTCGACTTTTCTTGCGGCCCGGATCGCGCCTTGGATGTCCTGGGCGCGGTGGCGGCGTGCGAGATGCGGTGTAGTCACGACCTACCCGGTTGCTTCAGCGTGTTTTCGTGTCACTCTTGTTGTAGAGGGAGCGTAACTCCACGGCAAGGACACGATGTTTCTCAAGCG
>JBDRDH010000009.1:0-12178 GCA_043820985.1 Planctomycetota bacterium | reverse complement strand
GCCGTGATCGTCGTCGGTCTCGGTCAGGGCGATCACGTTCCAGTTCCCCTTGACACCGCGGTGCGAGCTTTGCTCGCCGATCGCCGGGCGATCGACGCCACTGCGTGGCGGTCGCGGCGTCAAGGGTTGACGGTCCTGCTGATAGTAGAAGCGCCGGTCGTCGCCGGAGCCGCCGAGCTCCTCGCTGGTCGTGAGCACGTCCGGATCGCAGTCGTTACCCACGGTCGGTTCGGAGTTAACGTCCATGAACAGCGGCTCGTCGACGTACTGCGTACCCCAGACCCATTGCCGCGTGGCCTGGTCGGAGCCGTTACGCGACAGCTTACAGTATTCATGCCTTTCCATATGGCCCTTAATCGGTGGCTTCTCCTAGTATCACTTGTATACCTAGTATCCATAAATTCTTGCAGACGAGTGAAGCGTTACCCCTAATCGAATCTATGTTTTCTCCTTCATCACCGCGCACAACAAGTGATAGAGCACAAGCGCCAACACCGTAGCGACGGCCCCGTTCAAGCACGCTTCCTGCCCAGCATAATTCAGAAGGGGAATGGGCAGCCAGGGGGGATTGCGCCAGAAATCGACCGCCAAGAACGACGTTCCGTAGACGAACGGGACTGCCATACTAACCGTCGAGGCTACCACGATCGCGACGATTCGCTTGACCCCATACGCGCGCCGGCGCGACACAGCCCGTAGCGTCAGATCCGCACGGCCTCCTACGCCCTCGACATGCTCACCGGGTTTCCGAAAGACATCGCCACATTCCGGGCAGCGGGGCCCCGGCGAATAGTCCACTATGTAGCCGCAGTGCGCACAGCGCGCGTATCCGTCCGTACACTTAGACGGCCGACGACGGCCGTATATGAACATGGCCACCAGCACTGCAGGAAGACAGCGCACGACCACACGCAAGCCGTCTTGTAGATAGACCATTCGCTGAGCCTCCGCTACTGAACCCGTACGGCTGTCATGGCGGTAAATGAACGCCGCGATCCGATACGCAATTGCGCCGCGATCGTTTCGAAGCAGGTCCCCCAGCACTCCTGCTGCGCACATGCTCACTGCCATGACCTTAACCAGCAGCCAGAGCCTGCCATGGGTAGTCCAGTTCATGTTCGCTCAATCTAATACGTCACGCAGCCGCAGTGTAAGCACCAACCTGGTGGCGGGTCGCACGAGTAGGACACTGTGTCTATGTATGGGTCGCCAAACCACGGATCTTCCCAGCGGTCACATGTTATGATCATGTACGGTTCCCTTCCGTTCCAGCATGCGCAGCTGAAGTTGCAGCTGATGTACCCTGACGCGCTGAAAGTGGCATTACACGGGATCTGGTCGTTCGGGTCCTGTGACTTGATTTGATCCACCTGCGCCAGCAGGTAGTTCCTGAAGTTAGGACATCCAGCAGTTTCGACGAAGTCGCGAATGGCGCGATAAATGTGTGCGTCATGAGCTGCTTCGATTATAGGCCCACACGCGACGGCGGCTCCAGTGAAAGGATCGATGAACATCAAGCAGTCGAAGGACGTGTTTTGGCCCAGTGGATCAAGGAGATGTACCTGAGCTCTTTGGTACGAGTACATGTTCATTCCGTCGCGGTAGCCGAGCGAATCCGTCTGGCCAAACCGTTGTAACGGCGCGTCGTACCAGCGCCAGCGGTTTTGATAGCCGCCCAGCTCCTGGTCGAAGTGCAGGCCCTGGTGAGTGAAGGGGTTTCCGACGGTGGAGGTTAGTAGGACGTTGCCGAGCTGGCCGTCGCCGGAGTCGCCGGCCAGGACGATGAACTCGCCGTAGGGGGTGTAGGCGTAGCGTTCGACCACGCGGCCTTCGGAGCCGTGATCGTCGTCGGTCTCGGTCAGGGCGATCACGTTCCAGTTGCGGTCCTGCTGGTAGTAGTAGCGGCGGTCCTCGTTCTCGCTGACCATTGACTCGGCGTACGTATCCACGTCCGGGTCACAGTCGTCGTCGGTTCCCGGATCGGCGTTGTAGTCCATGAACAGCGGCTCGTCGACGTACTGCGTGCCCCAGACCCATTGGCGCGTGGCCTGGTCCGAACCGTCGCGGGTCTCGAGGATCTGCCACTTGTTGGAGTAGTAGTACCGCACGGTCGTATTCCCGCCGTCGTTGTCGGATTCCTCGACGCCGCTGTTGGTCACAACCTTCTCACTGCGGCGGTTGTCCGCCCAGTACTCGTACGTCGCCACGGCGGTCTCGTCCCCGCCGGCGTCACGGCGGACCTCGACCAGACGGTTCCCCTTGACACGCGGCCTCGTTCGTGCGTTAAACATGTCGATGCCCTCGTACGCCTACATCTTACACTGTGCCGACGGTCTGTACTACTACGGCAGCACGAACGACCTGCACCGGCGTCTCGCGCGTCACCGCGCTGGTCAGGTTCGCTCTACCAAATGGCGTATGCCGGTCCGATTGGTCTGGTTCGAGGAGTTCGAGACGCTGGAGCAGGCCAGGCGCAGGGAGTTCGGCTTCAAGAACGGTCGCACCCGCCGCAAGCGAATCGAGCATTTGATCGCCACCTTCCCACCGGAACGACTGACTCCCTTCGCCTGAGCCGCGCGTCAAGGGTTCCAGGCGTCGTGTCAAGGGCCTGGATGTCATCCGCCGCGTCCAGTATACCATCTTCGTTGTTGTCGAGGAAGACCGTCACGTCGTCGAACTGCTGCGTGTCGCTCGACAGCCGGCTACGCACCAGGCCCACATACCCGGCGGACCAGACGTCATCGACGGCGGTCGTATCCAGCAGACAGGTCTCATCGGTGTAGTCGCCGTCATCGTCGGCCTGCCCTTGACGCAATGAGGTTGTGTCAAGGGTGTCGACCCAGAAGCGTAGTCGCTGCAGGTCAACGTGCCGTCATCGGCGCGCTTGTACAGCCGTGTCTTGTCGTCGGCCGAGCAGCCTGCACCGCTGGAAGTCGCTCGCGACAGGCGATCACTTCTTCCGCCGCCGCGTCGCGGGCCCAACCCTTTCAGCGCGCCTGGTCCCCTGTTTCCCGCCCGTCTTGGGCGGCCGGGCGGTCCGCGATTTCGCACCTGCCGGTCCCTCGGCCAAGGCCAGGTCCAATTTCCGGTCCGCCAGGTCGATGGCGGCGATGGCTACCCGTACAGGGTCGCCGATCTTGAGCCGCCGGCGTGTCCGCTGGCCGATTACACAGCCGGCCGCGCTGTCCACTTCCCACCAGTCGTCGGGCAGATCGCTGAATCGCAGCAGTCCCTCCACCAGATACTTGGGCAATTGGACGAAGACGCCGAAGTTGGTCACCCCCGTGACGATCCCCTCGAATTCGTCGCCAACGCATTGTTCGAGCAGTCGCAAGACATAGACCAGTTTCAGTTCGCGTTCGGCCGCCTCCGCCCGGCGCTCGTTGCGGCTGCAGTGCACGCCTACTTCTTTGCACTCGTCGAGTGTGGGCACCTCCACCCGGCGGCGGCGTTTCTTGAATCCGCCCCGCAGGTAAGCTTCCAGCAGCCGGTGGATGGTCAGATCCGGGTACCGGCGGATCGGCGAGGTGAAGTGTGTGTAGTTCTCGCTGGCTAGCGCGAAGTGCCCTACCGGAGAGGGCTCGTACGCCGCCTGTTCGAGCGACTTCAGGATCGCAAGGTTGACGGCGAATGACTCCGGCCGACCCTTTACCTTCTCCAGCAACGGCTGCAACGCCGCGCGGTCCATTCCTTTGACCGGAGGTAGTCCCAGGGCTCGTAGGAACCGGTTCAGCGGCTGCGTCGCGGCCTCGTCGGGCGGTGGGTGCACGCGGCGTAGAGCAGGCACGCTCAGGCCGGCCAGCAGCTCGGCCACCACCTCGTTGGCTTCCACCATGAACATCTCAATAATCGTGTGCGAGAAGCTCGTGTCCGCCGGCTCGACGCCGGTCACCCGCCCCTCCTCGTCGAACAGCACCTCAACCTCCGGCAGGTCCAGCACCAGCATGCCGTTGGCCAATCGGCGTCGCCGGATCGTCCGAGCCAGCGCATCCATCTGTCGCACCAAAGCGGCAACCTTCTTCGCATAGCGTCCAACTTTGCCCGCAAGGATCTGCGTCACCTGCCCATACGTCAGCCGCTTGGCCGAGCAGACAACCGTGTTTGCGAAACGCGTCGCGACGCGCCGCCCGGCGGTGTCGTAGGTGATGAACGCGCTCTTGGTCAGCCGGGGCTGTTTTTCCTGAAGGCTGCATACTCCGTTGGAGAGCACTTCCGGAAGCATGGGAATGACCAGTTGCGGGAAGTAGACGCTGTTGGCTCGCTCGCGGGCTTCAACGTCCAGCGCGCCGCCCGGCTGAACGAAGTGCGACACGTCGGCGATGTGCACACCCAGTTCCAGCCGGCCGTCGGCCAGCTCAGTTATCGAAATGGCGTCGTCAAAATCACGGGCGTCATCGGGATCGATGGTGATTACGTTCAGAGCGCGCAAGTCCTCCCACCCGTTGGCGGCCGCCCCGGGATCGTAGGACGCCACGACACGCGCGGCTTCTTTGGCAACGGCAGCGGGGAATTCGTCCGGCAACTGGTACTGGTGGATGATGCTCTGCGCATCGACGCCCGGATCGCCGCGCTTACCTAACACCTTGGTGATCACGCCACGGGCGTCGTGGCCGCTTGAGGGGTACTCGATGATCTCGACGACCACCTGGTCGCCGCTACGGGCGCGTTTGGCTCCCGGATCACCCACGAAGATGGGCACGTGCAGTATGTTGCCGTCCGGCCGCACGAACCAGCGGTTCAGCTCCCGGCACAGTTCGCCCACGAACCGGCTTTGTCCGCGCTCGATGATCTCGACGATGCGGCCCTCGTACATCAGTCGGCCGTCGCGCTTGCCGCGCTTCAGCACCTCGACGGCCACCGTATCGCCGGTGACGGCATCGCCCGAGTGGCCGGGCGGGACGAACAGGTCGCCATGCGAGTTAGGTATGTCGGGAATAACGAAGCCAAAGCCGCGCGGGTTGGATCGAAAGCGGCCCACCACCCGGCGAGACGGATCGGGCAGTGTCAGCGCGCTGGCTGACCCCATCACGATCCGCCCCGTCTTCATCAGGGCCTTGACCGCCCCGCGGAAGTCGCCGTACTCCTCGTCGGCGATGCCCATCGCCCGGGCGAGCTTGCGGATCTTCTGCGGCTGATAGCCTTGGCGGGCCAGGTGTCGGACAATCCGATGCGCGAAGCGTTCCGTCGTCATGGCGATTCCTCATCCTGTCGTTGTGGCAATCGTAAGCCGAAGCGACCCGCACATCCAACGTGTCTTGCCCAGACAGGCCAATGACAGGCAGTCGGGGTAGGTGCTTTCGTAGTCGCACTGCGGACTGACGGCACAGATGAAGCCGTCGATGTCGTATGAGTTCACCGCTCCGTCGCAGTTCATGTCACCCAGGCGATCAGTGAGCACCAGTGATAACGGCAACGCCAGGGAGCTGAAGTCTTCCATTGTCCGGATGATGATGGCGCGGGCGTGGCGCAACCGACGTGTTTCAAGTACTTTGGCACCAGCTACAGTACGAATCAGTTTCTGATCGGCCAGACCGCGTATCCGGTCCTGTTCTTCGATCCCTGCCGTGAACTGATCATCGCGATCAATGAACGGCTGCCGGATATGACCATCATGAAAGCGTCTGTAGACCACTCCAAGCTGATTTTGATGGGTGACTATGGCTGGTGGACCAGCTATGCCTTCAATGATCCGCGGCACTTCGAGTGGCACCAGCGCGAGGATTCACATTGTGTGGCGTTTCTGGATGGCCACGCGGATTTCATCAAGTTCACGAAGGGACAACACGTTGCGGAGAACTACATCGTGCTGCCGTTTGACGAGTTGATCGGGCAAGCCGCGGACTGCCAGCCGGAAGATCCATGCCCGTAAGGGCTAGCCCAAGTTCCGGAGTTGCGGAGTGAAATCGGCCCTGACAATGGTGCCAGGGACGTTCAAGCTCTATAACTGTTCAACTTGGGCTAGTAAGGGCAAATATATCGTTGCGAAAAAACGACCTCAACCCTCGCTGGCGCTGCGGGCTCGGATTGGAGCCGTAGGAGACTGGATACGCCGTTACGGATCTGACTCCGGGGCCGGCTCGGGATCCGGATCGGACTCAGGATCGGTGGATGATTCAGGTTTCTTCTCGCCACTCAACAGCCCCGCCAGTTGCTCGAAGTATTTCTGGACGGCGCCATGATATTGGCGAGGAACAGTGTCCCGATCGATGGCATCCTGGGCATCACGCTGGGCGGCGTTAACCGTGTTTTGCACCTCGGCGGTGGCCTCGCCGCGCACCTGGGGACCGTCCACGAGCATCTGCCCAATGATTGTGCCGCCCCGCCCGCGCGATTTAGCTTTGGTCGGCGTCATGGCATGCGGGGTGCGCTCCTTGCCGATGCGGGCACCGATACCCAGGCCATAGTTCGGACCTTGCGGCCCGACTTTGTCACCCGGACGGGCTCCGCGGCAGTAGTTCCCATTACAGACACTGTCACGCATGTCCTGGAGGTCCGCCATCTGGGCTTCAAGCTCAGCCATCAGTTGCTCGCTCATCTCAAGCTCGGAAAGTTGGCTCATGGCATCGGTCAAAGCGGCGGCGGCGGCCTGCGAAGCTCCGGCACCGCTGCCCGGATTCTGACATTGCTGCATGGCCTGGGCGGCTTGCGCCAGGCACTGCCCCATATTCTGACAGGATTTCTTGGCCTGCTGCTGCTGCTGAAACTTCTTGACCAGCTCCTGAATCTGCTTCTGGGAGACACCCTGGTCGCCAAGTTGGCGCTGTAATTCCTTCTGGAGCTGCTTGGGATCCATATTCGCCAGCTCTTGCATCAATTTGCGCGCCTGCTCTTCCGTCAAGCCGGCCTTGTTCTCCAACTCCTTGCGCAAATATGTCGCGTCGTCGAGCTTGGCGAGCTGATCGGCCATCTTGCGTAGTTGCTGTTGCATCTGCTCCAGGCGTTGTTTCGATTCGGCGTCGCCCTTGGCCGCGGCCTCTTTGAGCTGTTCCTGCATGGCTTCCAGAGCTTTCTTGGCACCCTCAAAATCACCCGAAGCCAACGAGCGATTCAGTTCGTCCACGGAGTTCTGCCCTTGCTGGGGTTGCAGTTGTGACAGCATCCGTTTGGCATGCATCATGGCCTCGAGCATGCCGGCGTCTTTTTCCTGCTCCAGTCGCTCAGTCACCTTGTCGAGCCGCTTGACGGCCTCGCGGCGGATGTCTTCCGGCGTGACGCTAGGAGTATCCGGCATCTCCAGCGGCTCGAGTTCCTTGGCCAGATCCTTGAGCCCCGGATTGTTCTCGCCCATCTCCTTGATGCGATTCAAGCGGGCTTCGATATCCTTGTTGATATTATGGCGCTCGGCCTCCACCGCTGCGCGCTTCTCGGCGGGATCTTCCTCATCATCCTGCCCGGCCAGCAGATCTAAAGTCGGCATGAAGAATCCCAGGATGACCGCCATCAAGACAACGGTCGTCGACCAGGGCCACAGCGATGGCGCACGCAGTGGCAGATGCGCGGGAACATGTACCCGGCTGGCGGTGTGTTCCGCATCACGTACGACTGCTTGGGCGAAGGGATCGGTGTCCCGCCGCACGGCATACGCCGAACTGAGCCGCTCCTTGAGGCCGGCCGCCACGTCGATGGCCACGGCCGCCCGAGCTTCATCGATGCGATTCTGAACCGTACCAACCAGCGTCACCACGGCCCCGACGACTGCCACCATCCAGATGCCGTGCCCGATGGGTATGTTGAGCACGAAAGCGCGTTCCACCAACAACAGCAGCGTCCAAAGCGCCGCCGCCACCAGGACACCCCTGGCCAGATGCCGCAAAAATACGTTAGTCATCAATCTCTGGCGGGCCCGCCCGATTTGCGAATCCAGGGAAGACATGTTACACCTTCCTCGCCAAGCCGTTTCGACTCAATACCACCATCATATCCTAGATCGGCAGGCTGGTAGTCTCAATTGGAAAATGTCCGGCTCTCGTCGATAATTGTCACCATGATGAACCAGGGCAAGCCGGGAAAATTATGGATCGGGCCGTCGGGCTGGAGTTATGACGACTGGCATGGCGTCGTCTATCCACGGCGTAAACCCCGCGGTTTCAAGCCACTGGCTTACATTGGGCGCTTTTTTAACGCCGTCGAGGTAAATTCCAGCTTCTACCGCATTCCAACGGCACGGATGACCGCTGGCTGGTCCGCGCTAGTGCCGGTGGATTTTCGCTTCGCCATCAAGCTGAACCAGATATTTACCCACCAGCGCGAGAATTTCCCCGAACGCGAAAGCGTCGTGGCCTTCAACAAAAGCCTGGAACCCATCAGGGCAGCGGGACGCTTGGGGCCGTTGTTGATGCAGTTTCCGTGGTCATTCCGCTATACACCCGAGTCGCTCGACTGGTTGCGACGGTTGGCGGAAGCGTTTCCGGATTACGAACGGTTTGTGGAAGTGCGCCACGCCTCCTGGGCTCGGCCGGAAGCCCTGGCGGCCTTGCGCGAAATTGGCGGCTTCTGCAACATCGATCAGCCGCGCTTGCGCGACTGCCTGGAACCGACGCAGCACGTGTTCGGTAAAACCGCCTACGTACGTCTGCACGGCCGCAACGCCGCCAAGTGGTTCGCCGATGATGTACCGTCTTATGAACGCTACAACTACCTGTATAGCGAAGAAGAGTTGTCAGAGTGGGGGCGAAAAATTGACGGGATCATGGAGCGGGCTGATTACACCTATGTCTTCATGAATAACCACTATTATGGGCAAGGTCCGGCCAACGCACTCGAGTTGCGCGCCAAGTGCAATCGGGAGCGCGTGGCGGTGCCCCCTACCCTGCTGGATACTTATCCGCGTCTGGCGGCGATCGCACGCCCGCCGCGCGAGCCGGGGCTGTTTGATCAACTGACAGATTAACCATTGATCTGTGTTTCCAGTGCTATTCCAAACTCTCGCCACAATTGCATAATCGGGTTAGTATCCACATCGAGTTGAATCTCACACGTCATGGAGAATGAAATGAAGGCATTCTGGCCAGCCGTGCGATGGACGATCGGGCTCTCGCTGCTACTCTCGATCGTTGCACCGACCTGGCCGCAGACCTCGACAGCTAGTAGCGGACAGCCGCCCGAGACTAATCCCCTCTTGCTCAAGATTCCCGAAACGCGGCAGGATCTGGCGGCCTGCCAGCAGTTGGCCCAGGAACAGCTCGCCAGGCTCCATCCAACCACGCAAGCCACCACGGCACCCAGTGACGAAACCCTGGCGGCCCTCTTTCAGGCGCGGACCAATTTGTACGCCGAGTGGGAAGCCTACCTGACGCAGATACAGCGACTGACCAGCTTGCAGGAAAGCCTGGCAACGCTATCCAGCGAAGCACACATCGCCGAACTGACGCGGCAGGTTGAGGAATTCAGGCGGCAGGTGACCGCGCTAGCCAGTCAATCGACGCCAGTAGCGACGGTTGAAGCTGAAATCACTGAGTTCACCGCTGTGCATAAGGAATACGACGGTCGGCTGGCAACCTTGAGCGAACAACAGACCCGGCGCGCCACGCAACTCGCGTCTGGTTTCCGGCAGCGGCGCGAGACGCTCGAAGCGGAGCGGGCCACCGCGCAACAGGCGCGCCGTGATTATCGCCAGCGGATGACCGCCGCGACCACCTCGGCACCCTCACAGCACGAACTGCTGGACATAGGTTATCAGCGGCATGACGTGACGGTCGCCCGGCTGGAACTGGCGCTGAAGGTCCTCGAACTGGAAACCAATCAGGCCAAGTTGGCGTCCACGCAGGACGAACAACTGGTGGAAGCCTTGGGTGGCTACGTCAACGCCCTCCAGCAGCGTCTTACCGCGCTGGTCGCGGTTCGTGGCCAGTCCAAGCTCGAGATCCTGGCGCTACGCATCAAACAAGCCAGTACACCACACGAACGCGCGCTGCTGGAGTTGCAATACTTCAGCGAACGCGCCCTGGTGCATTATTTCCGCAATCAAAACCTGCTCAGCCGGCTGCAACAGCGTTTCGATCCAGGCAGCCTGACGCGCCTGGCGGATCGTGTGCGTTCCTCCGCGGCACTCTGGGCAGAGATTACCGAGTCAGCGGAGTATCGCCCCGGTAGCGAAATTCTACGCCTGCGCCGCCAAATGCAACTCAAGCGTCGGGAATTCAAGGCGGAGTTGTCGCGCATACGTAACGATCTGGGTATCAGTGTAGCGGAAGTGTACGAGTTGCAGACCGCCCAGGATCGAGCTTTAACGCGGTTCGACGGATTGAAGCAACAACTCCTGACGACTGCCGCCCAGGCGGAGGCCACCGAGCGAACACGATTGGAAACGGAAGCAACCAACCTGCGCGCCAGCCTGAATGAATCGATTAAGAGCACCATCGCTCTGGCCCGCCAATTGGTGGACCGTCTGAGCGAGGCCGAGACACTCCTGGTGGATCACCTGGTACAGCTTCAAGCCGCTGCCGATCAACTCTACTGGGACGCCCTCCGACAACGTGACTCGGGTCTGGCGAGTCTGCCGTGGACTGCCCTGTGGGCGGAAATGCAACAAATCCTGGGAATTCGTACCACTACCGCGCCCATCCAGGTATCAAGCGGTCCTTCTCAGGTTGAAGCCGGCATTGTCCCTGCGCCTACGAATGTACGCGCGCGTTTGGGTTACAGCCTGTCCGCCCTGCGGCACGACCTGGGTAATGTGGGGGTCGCCGGGTGGATTACGATAGTGGTAACGCTGGTTCTCGCCGGTCTGGGAGGCTGGCTACTGCGCTGGTATGCCGGACGGCTGTCCGAACACGGCAATTCGCTACTGGAATCAATGGAACCTGGTCAGAATCCCGAGAAACAGGTGAACTTCGCGGCTCGTTTGCATCTGCTGTTTTGGAACATCACCCGCGATGTGGCCATTCCACTGCTGTGGCTGCTGGGTCTCTGGCTGAGTCTGGCGTTGGTGGGTCTGGCTGACCATACCCGTCTGCCAGCGCTCGCCGTTCTCGGAACCCTCCTGGCCGTATACGGAATGCTACGCATAATGCGGCATCTGCTGCATGCCGACGCGCGGCGGCGGATCGCCCCCTGTAGTGATTACACCGCTTGGCGCTGTCGCCGCTGGTTCAAGTGGTTATTGCTTTTCAGCGCCGTGATCCTGCCATCCCTGGTATTGCTGTCAGTATTGCAGGTTATGCATGGAATCCATGGCTTGTTATGGGAGGGTTGGAAAACCGGGGTGCTCCTGATCCTGCTCGTATTGTTGCTGCGTTGGGAACGATCCGCTCAATCGTGTGAGACACGCAGTACATCCTGGGTATCGACACTGATCATGGCCCTGCATCCCTTGATGTTCGTGGCGCTGCTGGGGTTACTGATACTGGAAATCATCGGCTATGGCGTACTGGTTGAGTTCCTCGGCATGGGCGTGCTGGGCAGTCTGCTGGTCGTACTGGTGATTAGCGCGATCGTCGAGTACCTGGGCGACCTGCTGGAGCGTTACGCTGGCAAGTTACGCTGCCCCCCGACGTCAGCCAGCGAAGCGCCCCTCGACAGACCTTCGGGTGGCTCCATTCTGCGACTGCTGCGGAGCCTGTTGCGCGTCGCCGGATTCACGGCCATCATCGTGCTGATTCTTTACGTGTGGGGAGCCTCGGCGTATCTGCGATGGCTTAACTGGCAATTGGCCGCTCTGCTGACGCTGGTCGTGGTGACGGCGCTGATTATCGATCGTGTGACCCTGACGGCCCTGTCCGCCCTGGAAGAAACCGGGCGTTTGCCACAACTTACTGCGCGGATAATACGCCGCTGGTTACGCGGGTTCCTGACCGCCGTGGTTGTCCTACTGGCCTTCACCCTGGCCGGTGCCCGGACGGATCGACTCTGGGCCCCACTGTCGGCGTTACTGGCCATGCTGGCGGTGGGATTCGTGGCGGTGTGGAGCCTACTCAGTAACATCCTGGCCACCCTGTTCATTCTGATCTGGCGACCTTTCAACGTTGGCGAACACATCGAAATCCGCCCGGATGGTATCGCGGGCAAGGTGGTTGACATCAACTTTCTCTATACGCTGTTACGCACTGACAACGGAGCGCATATCACGGTGCCCAACTCACTCTTCGTGCAGAAGTATGTTCAGCGCGATATAACCACCCCCAAGCCGCCGCGCTCGTTGGCGGAACAACTCGAATCCGACAAACCGGCGGAAGATTAG
>JBDRDH010000008.1:0-4160 GCA_043820985.1 Planctomycetota bacterium | reverse complement strand
CAAGCCCCATCTGCATCAACTGGTTGGCCGAGCCCATCATTTGCATCTCAGACATTGCGCCGCGCGTCGCCGTGCGCATCGCCTCAAGCCGCTTATTCGCCTCCTCTGCTCCGCCGGAGATATTCTCGAATGCCCGCCCGGTGCGCAGTGACTGTGCACCCAACTCGCTCAATTCAAATGCGGCCTTGGCCGCCGCAACTGCCGCGCCGACGGTGAGGCCCGCTTTCAACGCGCCAGATAGCGTATCAGCCAGGTCCTTGGATTCTTTCTCGGTCTTTTTAGCCTTGCCGCCGGCGTTTTCTACGTCGTTGCCCATGCCTTTGGCAGACTGCCCGATTCCTTGCAAAATCTTGCTAGCCTGATCCTTGGACGAAACGATTATGTAGATTTGCGCGTTATTCGGCATCCCCTTGTGCCTCTTCTGCCGCCATCCGATTCAGGTCGCGCACCATCTCCCATTGTGCCTGTGACAGTTGTTTTTGGTGTTCCGTTCCCGCGATCCTGAATATGTCCCGTACCATCAACACCTTCCTGATTCTGATCAACTCGAAAAAGTCTGGATTGGCCCCGAGCGCCCCCGGCCCGAAATCCTCAACCAGAAGCGCCGCTTGCATCTCCGGCAGCGCCGGGGCCATCCCCTCCTGTCCCATCCTCCGCGCTGCCAACAGAACTTTTTTTCGGCGGTTCCATGCGCTCATACACTGCCGTTATGGCCGAGAACGCCAGCCACCGCGCCAGTTTCAATCCTTCCGTTCCGAGTTGGCGATAAGCTGCCAGCCATCGTTGTTCACCTGCCGCCCGTCCTGGATGGGGTACACTCACGCTCTTTTCCCCCGTCAGGTGCCAGGCAACCGAATCCCGCTCTACCCACTGCCGCAGCATCGTCGGCAGTGGTGAGTAGAACATCTCGCGATACTCGGCCAGTCCCCACGACGACGTGTCGAACTCGATCCAGTCGTCGTCGTGACCTTCGAGATTGCAGATCACCCGAACGATAATTTGATCGGCCATTGTATTGACCCCCTTTTGTTATTTGGTTATGTCCAGCTACCGGACGTGAACGTCAGATTCCCCGTGCGTGGCTTGAGCGTGAATGAATACGTGCACATGCCGTCCGCCGGAAAGCCCAAATCCAGGTTTTCGATGTGGGTGCAACCTGAGTAGGTGGGGCACGCGCCGCACGCGCATGGGAGTGACCCGGCCGGCGCAGCCATGAAGCAGGTCCCCGTACTCGCCGCAACGAGCGCCGCCAGCTTGCTCGCCGCTCCCGATCCGCGCACGTCGGCGAACCCGGAGAAGTTGACCGTATAGTCCTTGATGTCCGGGAAATTGGTGCGCGTGGTGTCCCCATAGGTGGACGTTTCCAGTAGCGCCACCGAATAGGACAGGTCGAGCGTGTTACCATCCCCCGTCAGTGTGAAGGCGGTCCCGTCTATGTCGTCCATCTTGAAGCTGCAATTTCGGCCTCTGATATGATTCGTGTTACCCATCTATTTCCTCCTGTGCCCGTGGTTCGGGCGTCTCAAACGCGATAAAGAGCCAGTTCGCGTTGAATATCGTCGAATGCGTCAGGCGGTAGGCATCGGCAATTTGCATCTTCAGGCCCTGAGCCAGATCGTTCACTTTATCTGGCAGGAGCGGCCCCAGTCCCAGTGCTACCACCCGCCCCAATTCTGCCAGTCGTTCCAGTGGCGGCATCTGGTCAAGCGTTGTCAGGCAGACGACCAGGTCGGCACGCGGGGCATCCTTCAGTTTGTAGATCCGCGCCTCAACCCCGCGCCATTGAAGCCGCCACTTGAGATAGTCCACACATATCCCCGGTTCGTCAGTGAAGGCAGGTGTATAGCCCATCGCCGCTAACCGTAGACCATTGGAGCCAATTCCACATTCGTAATCCAGCACCTCGCACGGTGATGCAGCCTCACGGATGCACTGAAAATATGGATCGCGCAGGTAGTCGAGCGCCCGTGCCGTCTCACAGTACAACCGTTCCCGACTTCGCCGCAGGTAATACTCTCGACCTTTGCGCGCAATCACGTCGTTTTCTATCCCTGCACCGCCGGGTACCAGGTCCAGCGTGAATTCATCGACCAGGTATGCTTGTAATTCTTGCCAACTATCGTGTGGCATCTAACTTTCCTCCTCAATCTGCACAGATACGGTCACCGGTATGAAGTCGTGTCCGTGGAACTCGTAAAACGTATCCATCGGCGCGTCGATCGCCACCGGCAACGCCTTGCGGGTGAGCGTGTTGACGTTCGACCCGGTCAACACCACCGCGATGATAGCCTCTTGAATGTCCCAGACCCGCGTCAAGACGGCACACGGGTTGTTCGTGTCACGCAGGAACGCCCGCACCTGGAGGTTCCAGGTAAAGTTCACCGTGCTCCACGTGGCCCAGTTGCCCGCGCCGCCCCCCGGCCACACCATCAACGCGCAAGCCGCGCTACCGTCCAATACACCATAGTCACACGCGCTTATCTGGTCCCAGGCGAACGACCCGGACTCGATAAAGTCCGAAATCAGCGCCGCCCCTGCCGCCTTGGTACTTGCCTGTATCGTCATCTCACTCCACGACCGCTGCCGCCAATTCTTGCCCGATACGCTTCGACGTCGCCGTGATCGCCGTCTGGAAGTCCCCCCGCGCCACGACGCGAATAGGCCACGGATTGGCCTTCGTCCCCCGTTTGCGTTGCTGAAAGACGCTTGTACCCTCACGGGCGATGGATCGTTGGACCGGATAGGCTAACTTCTCGTCGCCCAACTTCCACCGCGCCCACGCCTTCAATGGCCCGATGGGAGCCCAGTGCGGGCGCGTACCCATCCGCACGAACATGCTGTGTGCCGCCGTTGGATACACCTTGACCGATGGTCCATGCGGATCAATCTCCGACACGAACGATCGTTCTAACTGCCCGGTATATTTCGCATCCTCCAATTCGACCCGGCAGAAGTACGCGATGCGTCCGCCCAGTGTCATCAGGTTCCCCGTGACGATGCTCTCGTACATCTGCGGGAATCCGTCGAGCGCATCCATCAATTCATCCAACCCAACCGTTTTGACTTTCATCATCTCTCCCAAACAAAAGCCCGCCGATCGTTGCGACCGGCGGGCCTGACGCTCACGCCTTTATCCCAAGTTTATCCCAAGTTGTGGTGTCTATATACCGGCTATTTCGCAAATTTCCGCTACTGTCCGCTCTGTTGCCCTCCCATCGTCTGAGTAGGTGAACTGGCGGATGAACCATTCCCGCCGTCGTTCCCATTCACCCGGATTTGCCAAAATCCACTCGACTGTCTCCATGATACCCTCCGCCGTCGGTTCCGCCACCCACGGCGGTGCGGACGGGAATCCGTATCCTCTGATTGGTATCGTCGCCGATGGACATCCTGCCAGTCCAGCCTCGATGATCACGTTAGATGGTCCTAGCGCGACCAGCACGTCCGCCGCCCGCGCCGTGTAGTCCAGGTGGCCCCGCACGATGATCGCCGGGACCCGGGCCTCCTTCGCCATCTCGGCGTACCGTTGCTGCCACTCTGGCGGATCCCCCGGATGGAGGCTCCATATCAGTTGCCACCCTTGCACCTTCGCGGCCGCGAGCATCGCCGCGTCCGCCCGGTCCTTGATGGCATGATCGTCGATCAAATTCGTCGTCTGTGACCATGACGTACAATACAACACGACCGGCCTGTCCTGTGCCAGGTGGAGCACTGTCCGCGCGTGTTTCCTCGGCACCTTGGCATTGATCTCCTGCCACCGGTCCCAGTTCGGGCACCCCACGACTTTGATTTGTTCTCGCGGATAGCCTCGCTCGGCGTACCAATCTCGCATCCACGGTGATGCCGCCAGGATATGATTGCTGACACATTTGTCGTGTATGTCAGGACAAATGTGACAAAAATGGTTCGCGTGTGGAATGTGCACCGTCGGTATACCCAGCGCATTGGCATAAAGCACCATCGCCCGGAAGCGCGGCGTTACATCCTCGTGCGTGACGACGCATCGCACGTCCATACCATTGAAGAAGGCCTCCAGCACTCGCACGTCTCGTGTCAGCGTAGAGAGCAACGTCAACGAGAGCCCCGGCAGCCATTTACCCAAGTCCCGGTTCAACATCGGCACATTGGGCATATTGAAACGATGTGGGAGTGCTGGAAGT
>JBDRDH010000007.1:0-65367 GCA_043820985.1 Planctomycetota bacterium | reverse complement strand
CCGAGCACGTAGAACGGGGCGTCGTCGCACACGGCGCGCTCGATCTCCATGTTCCAGGCGACCTCGTTCAGCGGAATATGTCCCGGGCCTTCGACCATGACCTGCACGCCGGCTTCGCGGGCGCGGTGGGTCAATTCGCCGAGCACGTGCAGCTCCGCGATCTGCGCCGGATCGCTGGCGTCGGCCAGGCAACCCGGCCGGCAGCCGTCACCCAGTGAGTAGGCGATGTCATATTCGCGCATGATGGCGCTAATCTCGTCGAAGAGGTCGTACATAGGGTTCTGCTTGCCGTGGTGGATCATCCAGGTGGCCAGCAGCGAACCGCCGCGGCTGACGAGCCCGCTGGTTCGCCGGCCGACGAGATTCAGGTGTTCGCGCAGGATGCCGGCGTGAATGGTGAAGTAGTCAACGCCCTGGGCAGCCTGGTGCGCGATGGTTTCGAGGATCATGTCGCAGGTGAGTTCCTCGATCGTGCGGCCGATGATCATGCTGTAGATCGGGACCGTGCCGATCGGGATGGTGCTGTTGTCGATGATCCGCTGCCGGCATTCATCCAGATCGCCGCCGGTGGAGAGGTCCATCAGCGTGTCGGCGCCATAGAGTTGGGCCCATTGCAGTTTTTCGACTTCCTGGGAGGTGTCACTGGAGACCGGCGAGGCGCCGATGTTGGCGTTGATCTTGGTGGTAATCGCCCGGCCGATGCCGATGGGGTCGAGCCGCTTGGTGGCCCGCTCGCCGCACATGTAGCTGGCGTCTTCAAGCAGTTGGCGACGTTGGGCGACAGTCTGATTTACCCACAAGCTGTCGCGGTTCGTGGAAGTCGGGTGCCCGGTACGTTCGTGCGGGTAAGTCCGCGTCTTATCCGCGAAAGCCGGCGCATTCCCGCCAGAACCTACCAGATGGCGGATGTTGGCGGGAATGATAATGTGACCGGCGGCCATGTGGTCACGGATGAACTCCGGAGTAACATTTTCGCGGACCGCCACTCGTTTCATTTCTGGTGTGATTATGCCCTTGCGGGCGGCTTCAAGCTGGGTCATGATCTATCTCCTGCGTCCGCCGATTGTGGCGGGGCGATATACGATACTATCACCACCGAGGCTCAGAGGCAGCCTGTGTCGCGGAGATCTTCACATTCCCCGCGCCATCCTCACTCCTCACTCCTCAATCCTTTGCATATCTGTGGTTCATTCTTTAGCCATTAATCGCTTGATTAGCTGGATCTGGCCGGTGTGGTAGAGATCGTGGGCGGCGATTCCGGTGAGCAATGTCAGGTTGTCAACCTTGCTGCCAGCGGGTGCGGCGGTCAGATGGTTATCGTTGAGCTCGGTGACGGCCTGGCGCAAGGCGTCGTGTTCTGACTTCAGGATGCCAATCCAGCTTCGCCATGAGTTTTGGTCCCAGGGTTGGGGCAGAGGAAACCAGTCACTGCCTTTCAGCGGGAACGAGCCGCGTTTTTCACTGCATAACCGGCGACGGACGGTGTACTTCCAATAGGCGGTGTGCAGGGCATGCTCGGCGATGCAATGCCGCTCGGGCTGTGGCCGCCAGGCGACTTGCGTGGCGGTCAATCCCTGCAGGGCGCCGCGCAGGTTCGTGCCGTGCCAGGAGCGGTGGTCAAAAGCCTGGTCGATAACGGTCAGGAGTAAATCTGTTTGTTGTCGTGACCGCTTGCTATTTGCCATCCGTTTATCTCCACCAACCAGTCGCTACTTTTGCTGATCGAGCCAATCCACCAATTCCAGCGACGGCAGTTCAACACCTAACTGTCGCAACATGTTTAGGGCCTGCGCCCGGTGGTGCGTGCCGTGCGTGCAAACCTGGAGCATGGATTCGCCCAGCCGGAAACAGAACCGAGCATCCGGGCGGACCCAGGCGCCGACCTCGCGCTGTAGATCATCGTCGCCACAGTCCGCCAGAAATTCGTTTCGCTTGGCGCTCGTTTCATTCAAGAGTTGCTCTAACTCACTGACGGATGTCGTTTGCGGGAGTTCATCAAATTCCGGCTTTCCGCCGGCAGTCCAGTTTTCATACCACCATTGATCGGCGTTATAGAGGTGCACCAGCGTGCGACGAAGGGTTCCGAGCCCGATGTCGAAAGTCCGGTCAAGCTGCTCGTCGTCCAGTTTCTTGCTGACGCTGAACAGGCGCGTGTTGGCCCAATCGTTGTAGCTGTAGTATGTGAACAGACACGGGGTGCTCAGGCGCGCAGGTGACACCGGCTCCGGACCGACTGCCAAGCCCAGCTCAATGGCGCGTGTGCGTGCTGACGGTTCCCAGGCCACGGTGGGCTGTTCAGCGCGGAAGACCAGGAAATCCAGCATGTCCACCTGAACGCCGAGGCGCCGCAGCATGTTGAGCGTCTGCGCGCGGTGATGGACGTTGTGGTTGTAGACGTGCAGCAGTAATCCACCTAAGGGGACGTTGCGCGATTTCTCTTGTGGATCCACATAATTGATTGATTGCTGCAGGGCTTCATTGTCCAGCTCGGCGATCAGTCCAGCACGCATTTCGGCCAGTTCGTCATGCACGCGGGCCAACTCTTCGAGTTCCGTGATCGTGCTTGAGGGTGGAAAGGGGGGTAATTCTCCTCGCCAGCGCTCTAGCCAGATACGCTCGGCGCCGTAGATATGTCGAAAAGTGGCCAGGAGGGATCCGGCGCCCAGCTCGAATGGTTGCCGGAGCTGTTCCGCCGTCAGTGCGCGGGCGTACCCGTAGATTCGTGACCGGGTCCAGTTATCGTGCTGGAAACATTCGCCGAGCGTGTGGTTGTCAAACATGTCGATCGCTTCCCTACGCAGCCGGCCACAAGTCTCCCCGCGGTCTTGCGACCCGTCGCTGATCAGGTTCCAAGGGTCTCCGGGCCGAACGTGCCCGGATCTCATGTCCGCCGCGGCGGACCACCCCTAGCATTAATACACTAGCATACCTCTACGGCTACCGGGCCGCAATCAAGCCGCCAGTGGCATTCAAACCAGCCCGGCTGGCCCGTATGATGTCAATATATGACAGACGTCTACACAGGTTCCAGGCCCGGCCGGCCAACGGCCCTGTTGATTCTCGGCGGCCTCGCGCTGGCGGGGACGTTGGGTCTGGCCCTGCTCCAGGTACGCGGCAAGACGGCGTTGGGGCCAGAGCAGCAGGTATTGCCGGATACACCGCTGTATGCGCGCCCTCCGTCGGGTTGGCTGGCCGATCGTAATGAGCCCGGGTCGTTCGTTTTGCCGGTGCAGCGCTCGGTGCAGGGCCGACAGGTCTGGGAGGCTGATCGGCGTATTCATTTCGGGCATGAGCAGTTGCCTTACTACATCTCCCCGGAATCCTGGCTGGCAGCCAACAACTATGCCGATTTCGATCCAACTCCGGCGCGCATCGGTCGCTTCGACGCCCTACAGGTGCGTCCGGTGATCTGGCGACGCTGGGGCCGTGGGCCGAACGACAAGGTCGAACGCAGATTTCTATTGCGCGTGGCGAGTTTGCCGGGCGGGCACCTGCTCACGGCGGTGTACGTACCGATGACCGACCTGACCATCGCGGATATCAGCCTGTTCGACAAGATCTGCGAAAGCGTCCGCTTTGCGGAGCCGGCGCTCGCCATTTCGCCGGAGGATGCCCTCAAGCACGCTGGGGTGGAATGGCCGCTGGATGCGAAACACACTCTGGCACTGCCAGCCTTGCCAGAGGTTCCGGGTGTTCTGGTGGGTGGCGTGGACGCTGGAATCCCGGCGTGGTCGCTGGGTATCTATCGCACGTGGCTGGCCGCCGACCGTCGGCCGGATGAATTACTGAACGACTTCGCCGCTATCGCCTGGACCCGATGGTACTTCGCCAGCGACCATCTGGAGGTTCGACAATGGCGCCGGGCTGATGGCGCGCAGGTGGCGGCCTTGCGGCACCCCAATCCCGCGCGCAAACGTCACCCGGTCTCAGCCGTTTGGGTGGTGGCCCAGTCACCATCAGCGGCTCTCATCATCTACGCCTATGCCGAAGCGCCGCACCTGCCCGCCGCGGAGCAAGCCGCCGAGCGCATCATCGATCAGATCAAGATTGCGCCGCTCGCGGCCATACCGGATCCCGCCATTGCTCAGGATCAAGGCGCGGAATTTGTGAAAGCCCTGACACGCAAGGGCGCGGTCCCATGGTGGGGACGTGAGCAAGTCCAGTTGGAGTACCATGGTACGACAGCGTACGGCCGTGAGGCACTGGTGGCTGAGCGCTCCGCGGTACGCCGCGATCCGCGCCTGGGTTATCAGGGCAGTCTACGGCGGCACATTCAGAACCGGAAATGGGAGGAACGCACCTATTGGACACTGGGGCCGGGCGCGCTTGGTTACACCACGGAGAGTGAAGCCTATCTGGCTGATGATCTGCGCGTAACCGTCAATGACCGCCGGGCGCCGGGCGCGGATACTGTAACACGAGCCATAACGCTAAATGAGATTGAGCAGCAATCTTTTGAGTTTCGCCCCGGGTCTTACTTTCTCGCGCCACCGGTCGAATCGATCGTGGAAGCCCAAGTAGCGCACAGCGAAGATGCGCAGTGGATTGTGGAGGTCGCTACCGTGTTGGGACGCGGGACCCACATGCGTTTGCTACGGGCGCTGCCGCCTGACGGGCAGGGGCATGTTCGCACCCTTTTGCAGGATGATTACTGGCCGGCAGGAGTGATATTGGCTTTCGACGATAACAATGACTTGTTATACCAGTACACGGGCACCTCCCGTTACGAGCGTGTCGAATAGCCGGTGTGCCTTTTTATCCACGTGTTCCGCGGCTTTTCACCGTTCACGGTCCGCACCAGGTAGTATCTTGAGTGGACACTTATATTTGCGGTAGAATTCCAGCGTACTGCCGGGCGGTCAAGGCAGGCTTGCGGATTCCGCTGGATTCGATATGGAAATGGTCAAACTGAGTTCCGCGCCTCTATCCACGCCGGTAGTCAAGTCGTCTATCGGCCAATCTGGCAGTGCGCCAATGATGGATGCCCCGAGTACGCACTTTGACCAGGGTCTTTTTGACGGTCAGCAGTGGACCTATCGCAACGGTTTTGATGCCTTCCTGCGGCAGGTGTCGACCACGGTTTGGCGCACTCCACGGAGCCAAGGCTGGCAACTCGTCAAGCACAACGCGCGGCGCGAAGTATGGCGGGCATCGCTTTCCGGTCGGATTTTCTACTTAAAATACTATCGTAGTGGTAGTTGGCTGGCGCGCCTCAAGCATTGGTTGCGCGGCCGCGCCTGCGAAACTGAATGGAACGGCGGGATTTTTGCGCTGCGCTGGGGTATCAACGCCGTTTCGCCGGCTGGCTTTACCACGAGATTGCCGTGTGCTGGGGGATATCGTGATTTGCTGATCAGCGAGGCGGCCGAGCCGGCTTACGCGCTGAATGATTTCTGGCGGAAGATTCGGGCGGACGATGACAGCGCACGTCGTCGCCGGGATACGGGACAAGTGATCGAAAGGTTGGCGGAACTGATCGCGCGGGCGCATCAGTCCGGCTTTGAACACCTGGATATGCACGCGGCCAACATCCTGGTACAGCCGATCGCGCCGGGTCGCTATCGGGTCTTGTTCGTTGACCTGCAAAGCGCCCGACTGGGTGTGCCGATCAGCGCTCGGGCGATCGTCCGCAATCTGGCTCAACTAAATCAATGGTTCCGCCGGCATAGTAGTATTGGCGAGCGCCTGCGCTTTCTGCGTGCTTATTTTTGCTGGCGACACGAATATGAGGGCGCTTTTACTCATGGTCGCCTGTTGGAACTCTCTTTCGGCGCTCTCATTCAGGCGCTGGCCCGGGTGGCCGACCGCCATGCTCGGCGACTGTGGGCGCGCCGCGACCGGCGGGCACGGCGTAATGGACGCTATTACGCGCGTCTGAAGCTGGCCGGGGGCTGGCGCGGCATGGCCCTGGCGCGGACCAAACACGGCTCGGAGGAATCGCGCGCCTCCCATCTGATCCTGAAGCCCACCTGGTGGCGGACTGAACTGGCCAACCCCTTGCGGTGGTTCACGACGGAAACCGGCCAGAGCTGCAAAGACTCACATTCGGCGGATGTCCGCCGGGTGATCCTGAGCCACCCGGATGGTAATATCCCCGCGATCGTCAAACGTCCCCGGGCGCGGAATTGGCGGCGCCGACTGAGCCAGTGTCTCTCGGTTTCACGGAGTTTGCGTGGCTGGCGCCGCGGCCAGGCGCTCTTACACCGCAATATTAACACGGCACGCCCGCTGGTGGCCCTGGAACGTCGGCGGGGGCCGTTCGTGCTGGACAGTATCCTGCTCACCGAGGCCATTCCCGGGGCGGTTGACCTGGAGACGCACCTGCACAAGGAGCATGCCACGCGGAATGGCACGGAATGGTTCCATCACAAGCGGATGTTGCTTGAGTTGGTGGTACGCCAATTGCGTCGTCTGCATGCGCGTGGTTTTTCTCATCGCGATTGCAAGGCCAGCAATATTCTGGTATCCAGGTACCCGCGCATCGAGTTGCTCTGGATCGATATGGACGGCATCCGCGGTCCGCACCGGCGGCCGCGCCAAGGGCAGGAACCGCAGGCACTCGTTTGCCTGCACGTGAGCCTGCTGGAAGTACCCGGCCTAACGCGCACCGACCGCGTGCGTTTTTTGAAGTCATACTGTGCGCGCTTTGGCGCTGATCCAAACACCTGGCGCCGCCTCTGGCATGAGCTGGACCCCCACATCGCTAACAAGGTCGCGGCCAAACACGCGCGCCGCGCTTGGAAGCGCGCCAAGTACGGTCGAGCATAGTCAGGCATTTCAGGACTTCCCCCGACACAGAGCCGCGGGCTTCAGCCCGCGCTACGCGCTCACCGGCGTGTTACTCTCTTCACGCACGGTCGGCACGAAAAGCTTCTCTCCCAAGCCCCGCCGGATGGCGTATTCGTGCATCCAGGTCAGGTCCTTGAGCACGCTCAGGTCGTCGTGCGTATCGGTCCCGATCGCCAGGTATACGCGATGGTTTGGCAACAGGTTGAACCAGCGGTCAGTCTCTTCCAGCGGCAGAAACTTGGAATTCAATTCGTAGAAGATACGCGCGTTGGCCAGGGTGCGCACTACCTGGTCCATCGACGTGTTCGGGAACTGCTCGGAAACCAATGTGTGAGCCAATCCGACCGGGCATGGCCAGCGGCGCGCCTGGTTGGCCAGCGTGGTCAAGCCGGCCCAGTCCGTGTACTCGAACATTACATAATCGATGCCCTTCAGCATATTGCGCACGCAGCTCAGCATCGTCTTGTTCATGGGCCAGTTGATCTCCGCGCCGCAGAAGATCTGTACTTTGTCGGCCCAGCGCTGCCGGGCGGCGTGCACCCGCGAAACGTAGTCGCGGGTTTCAGCGCCAAACAACCGCTCGAACTCACGATCGTTGGTGACCACGCGCGAAGACGGCGTGCAGAACAGATGATCGCAAATCCCTATGCCCGCCACGTTCAAATCCGTCAGCTCCTGGTGGGCCTTGACGAGCTCATCGATCGTGTAGGCGCCATCGGAAAACGGCGTGTGGTTGTGCAGGCTGTACAGGGGCTGGCTCATGACATCTCCCTGGCTCTAATCCGGCCGCGCGGTCTCCGCCGCCGGCGGCTGACTTCAACTATTCGCGGTACCACCGCACCCAGGTGGTTGCTTTCTACCCCCAGCAACCTATTCACAATCAAAGGTGGGACGTCCATCACTTAATCAGTACATCCCTCCGCGAGCGAGCGTCACACCGAACGTCGGCGTGGCGTTCAGCTCAACGGGTAGTAGCAATTACCGCCCCAGCGGACGTCAAACCAGTGCATCCGCTACTCGAAACAGGCCCCGTAACCATACACAATATACAGCCTAAGCTCAGTGGTGTCCACACTATCTGCCATCTTCTGGAGCAAGCACTAATTGTAGTTGAGCCATTACACGGCATTTGATCCAACCACTGACATGCAGGGACCGACCAGCCGGTACGGTTGTCAAGGGTACTGGCCAGGACACTTGCCGTGAGCGGTTGCGGACGGGATTGTACCGCGTAAGCCACCCACCGGATCGCCGAAACCAAAAAAGCACATTTTCGCCATGATTCTCCGAACCCGACACCCACACGCACGTATGCTCAAGTGAAGACCTCCTGAAAAGAATGCTTCTCCTCCTCGTTTCCCGATTTAACTGAAACGGCCGCCTCTGGCGGCCGTTTCTGCATTAGCGACGGCCATATAATCGGACCATACTATGAGGGATACCGTACCGGTCACGCCGATATGCCCAGATTAGAGGCTGGTGATGCCGTTCGCGTTGTTAATACTGCTATGCCAGGTGGCCACACCACCCATTCAGACGGTGGATGTAGTCCGCGTGGATTCACATACTGTCACGGTCAATGCGTCGGCGGTGGCTGAATTTGCCACCGGGAGTCGCTTGGCGCTGTTTGCCGATGGGGGGATTCCGGTCGGCTGGCTGATGCCGAGTTCATTGCCGGATGACGGGCAGATAATTTTTCAGTCATCATCAGCGTGTGTTATTCCACCGGCGAGCAAGCTAAGTGGCTGGCTGCTCCCGCCGAATACTTTGGGATATCTGCGTGATAAATGGCCGCCGGGCAGCACATTGGTGGCCCGTCTGGGCGATATCGGCCCGGGGGCGCTAAATGTCTGGATCGGTGCCGGTAGCCGGCAGGGTATTCGGGCTGAAGATTGCTGGTGGTTACGATTTGGCGACCAGCCGGTTGCTCGTTTCGATGTACGCCAGCTCGAGTCCGGCGAGTGCTTCTGCACCGTGGTACAACTGGCGGCCAATGTGCCCTTGAGCCCGGATCAATATGTCGAGCTTTGGCCGACACCGGCGGAGCGCCAGGCCGGGCGCGCCGAGACCGCGGTTGTGTTTGTTGAGAATAATGACACCTTGGGCATGGTATGGGTGGCCGCGCCGCCCAACGTCAACTGTCCGACGGAAGCACATCTCGATTTCTTCAGAGGCCGGCAATATATCGGTCATGGTATTGTCGAGGCACGCGATTACCGCTTCTGGTATGCCCAGTACGTGCCGGCGACACCAGTGCCAGAACCAGCTTCACGGCCATCCGAGCGTTTGGCAACAACCACGCCCGCCAGTCAGCCAGCCGCCAGTCAGCCGAGTTCCAGCCGGCCGGTGGTGACCACGCAGCCAGGCGCGCCCACTCCGCGGGTAGGTGACCGGGTTGTGGTTCGGACTCAGGCGGATATTGATCGGCGACGCTTCATCGCCCGGGTTTTTGAGAAGTCGCCCGCCGGGTACCTGATCAACGCCGGCGAGCGTGATGGCCTGAGTTCCGGGCAAGAGGCGGAATTGGTGCGGGGTGATCAGGTACTGGGAAGGGTGCGGATCGGCCGGGTGCAGCGGGTCTATGCCGTCATCCAACCGGTTGCCGATTGCCCGGCGCCGCGGCCAGGTGATTTGGTGCTGTTCAGACCGGCGCCCCCAGCCCCATGCCCGGTGGCGGTCATCGAATCGCTGGTTGAGGAGACCCTGCTGGCGGTCCGGGTGGTCGGTTCGGATGCTCCGCCGTTGATGATGCCGCTGGCGATACGGCGTGCCGGCGAAACCGTCGGCGTGGCAATCCTGCTGGCGGTTGAGAACGAACGAGCTTATGGCCTGGCGTTTAGTGAATCTTTACAGTGCCCGCTCCAGTTAGGGGACGAGCTGGTTCTCACAACGGTTTATTGAGTCAGCGAGCCATGTGGTTATAATCATTCCTCAGGTTGCCGTTAATGGTTACCTGCGCGAGGGTGTAGCTCAGTCGGTAGAGCAACGGCCTTTTAAGCCGTGGGTCCAGGGTTCGAGCCCCTGCACCCTCATTGCGTTCCAGGTAGCATGAGAGCGGGGCGAGAACAGCCCTGAGAACAAGTCATACTTACCGCATACTGCCCACAGATGGGTAAGCGATCCCGCGATTGGGATTCGGTACTGTCGCGGGAGGCGGATGACAAGCAGGCCGAGCGTTTCCGCTTACATGCGCGCACCGGCCGTCCGCCAGGTGACGATAACTTCGTAGCCGCACTGTCCAAGCGTCTCGGACGCATCCTAAGCCCCCGCAAACGCGGCCCGAAACCGAAAGCGGCAGGGAATTAAGTATGGTGTCCCCGGAATAGACCCCCGGAATAGACCTAGGGAATTAAGTATGGTGTCCCCGGAATAGACCCGGAATAGACCTGGCTTGAAATCCCTGAAGCGCTTCAAACTGCAAGCCACAGACGACCTCGATCACGGGGGGAAGGTCGTAATCTGGTAAAGGTGGTGGCGATGAACTGGCCATTGACAAGCGTTCAACCTCCTGCTGGAATTACGCTTACGTTCACAGGCGCTTCCTGCGGATCGATACTAAGCGTTCGCGTGTGAAGGTGAACTTAAGCATATCGTCCCCAGAGCATTCTCGCCAGCCCGTCGTCCAGCCCCTCAACATCAGCGTCGGTCAGCGCTACAATCCGCCGGCGGCACCCTTGACAGAACCCTGTCCCGTCAAGGACGGGTCGGCAAGCCGAGGATGGCAGGGAATTAAGTCTGGTGTCTCCGGAATCTCCGGAATCATGTGACATGACGGTGCCGGGCCGTGAGGGTATCATCCGCGAGTATTCAGAATCGGTGGCTACCCGTATGTAGGTGCTTTCGGGCGGCATGTCCTTGATGTCAATCAGCCTCCATGAAAGCTGATGGGCGTACTTAGCTGGCAAAATAGAGACAGGCACACTGGCGGAGCCGGCTGGTTCGGGGCTGTAACTGGTACGGCGGGTAAGGGAGATACAGATGACACGGTCGGCAATTGCTCTGGCTCAAATGGTTGCTATCACCCTGGTATTTTTCGTTGGCGCGGAACAGAAGTACAAAAACTATGAACTGGTGGTGGATGGTAAAACCTACGAGCTGAACCTGAACGAGAAAATCGAGATCAAGACCAAAGGTGGCGCGAAGCTCAAGGTGGAATTGCGCAAGAAACCGTTCGCGGAATTCTCCGACGACCGCGTCTCGTTTCAGCACAAAAGTGAAATGAGTGTCTCGACGCAGAATTTAGGCGATGGGCTGACGCAGATCATGTCGGCCTCGGCCCTGGGGACGCTGGTCATGATCCAGGAATACGACAATATGGACCCGACGCCGATCGTGCCGCTGCTGCTGAGGGAAATAACGAAAGAGCAGGTGGAGTATGGCTATAAGCTGAGCCAGGAGAACATAACCCGGACACTAGCTTCGGGTGTCAAGCTGACGGGTGTCAAGGCGACGTTGAGATATCAATCCGAAGAGGCCTACGTGGAAATCCTGACTTTCGGTAAGAAGGACAAGGGGATAGTCGTCGTGACCCAGATCGATAGGGAATTCCTGGGAGCGGACAAGAGCGTTCATGACCTCTTCTGGAAGACGTTCAAGGTGAAGGATTAGTGAACTTCCAGCCAATATGACTGTTGGTACATTCACGTTCAAAGTGGACATCTGTATTGCAACAGATATTTGGGGGGGGCGACACAGGTCTTTGCCGGGCCGTCTGACTAGGGCCGGTGAATGCCTCTGATACAGATGCCTACGCGGTGATGCCCCGTGCCATTAGAAACGTGGCCCGAAGCCGAAGTTAGTAGGGAATTAAGGATAGAATCTCCGGCAGAGCGCGCGATGTAATAAATACTTGAGATACTGGAGCTTAAAGCTCAGATGAAGCCTTGAACATGCGCAACATCTTCGACCAGTACGACGAACCCGAGAATAGGTTGACGCATGCACTCGCATGCTGTCTGCAGGAAGATCGACGCCTGCTGCGTTCATTCGTCAATTGGCTTGCAAACCCCCGTCCTCCAAGTCGCCACACACTCGTAGTAACCGAACAGTCTTTGCCAGGTGATGAGGAGGTCACCGAAACTGAATTGGACCAGCAGCGCGGTCTTCCCGACATGTGGATACACGATCATGAAAGATGGTCGTTGATCATCGAGAATAAGATTGGATCAGCGGTCGAAGCAGGGCAGATCCGCAGGCATCGTGCAACGGCTCTGCGGCGTGGATTCGAGGACCATTCCGTCGTGGTGATCTCACCTGATGTGCCACCACGTCGCTCGCTGGCGGGAGCATCTCATGTCAAATGGCCGGATGTCTACGCCTGGCTGCTACGGAATCACGCCAAGTCGGAATGGTCTCGACGATTGACGAGTTACATGGAATCGGCGGAGTCGCGCATGATTGCCAGCGGATATCTCGACAGAGGCAGTCTCACCACATTCCCAGGGATACGATTCGGGCCGGATGCGCCCTGGAACTATCGAGAGGCCAAGCGTCTGCTGCGCCTTGCGATGGAGGAATTGCGTAAGAACAAGAAGCTCCAACGTTTCGGCATGGACCCGACCGGCGAGGGGCGACCCGCCATCACGGGGCGCGAAGGTTCCGCCGTGTGGGACTTCTTGCCAATTCGGCAAGCGAAGGGGACGAAGAACTTCACCGCGTATCCCCATTTGACGATGGGCATTCAGAGCAAGCGTGTGCTGGTCATGGTCACGGTTCCGAACGGCATCAAAGCCCCTCTCCGGCGGAGCCTGCTCAGTTTGGGCGAGACCGGATTCGAGGAGCTTGCTCTGCGGATTGGCTCGAATCTAGATCGATTGCTCCGGAAAGCCAAGGGAGCAAAGCCCTGGATGGACGTATGCCAGCGGCACTATCTGAGCCAGCGGTCAGCTCCGATTGAGGACGCGAGGCTCGAATTCGATTTGCGGACGGTTTTCCCGCGCAAGAAGAAGCAGCGCTCCGTAAAACCGCAGCCCCAGTGGCTCCGGGCAACCTATGCGGCGCTAGAAGCGAAGCGATCCAATCTTCAGGTTGGGATTGGGGCGATCTTCCCACATAGTTGCTCCATCCTTCACTCTAAGGAGGCACTAAACTACTTCGCTGGAACGTGGCTCACTTGTGAACCCCTTCTCAATGTCTTGCTCAAGGGGAAATCGCTCTGAAACATATCCCGAAAGCCAGTTGGCCAGATAGCCGACAGCGATTCAAGTCTTTCACATTGCCACTGAAGGTGCATCTTTTGAAGCAGAGATCGGGTATCCGAGATTTGTGATATTACCCCGCCGTATGACTCGGGCGGGTGAAGCTGTGTGTGTCGTGGCCGATAATAAACCGCCGGCGGAGAGATACGCACAATAGCGTTGCTCATCCGCCGGCTCGGCGTAACGTGCATCACTCTTCGCTAGAAGGGGAGCCTTAGTGATGCACCGCTAAAAAAGGCAAGGAAGGATCAGCTCCCAGCCGATCCTCCTTGTTTGATCGTTCTTGCTCCGTCCCTCTGGGGTGACGCTTGAAAGGAAACGGGGTTCTGGTATTCGCCTTCCGGCTCCCAGGAAAGCATTTCAGCGCCCCGCTGCTTCCCACCCTTCTCTTCGGCTCCCGGTTGAAGAAAAGGACGTATCGGCGCTAACAACCTTCCCACTCGTTGGCTCCCTTAATGTACAGGAAGGAGTGCTTCTTTCCTTCGCGCGTACCCACGACAGCGAAACAAGGACAACTAATATTAGGCCAGGCATTGGCGAAGTTTCCACTGGATGCCCCATAAAAGACGGAATTTCTCGTAAATTACACTATTCACGGTATTTGTGGGGGCTCCCCGGGGGGTCTACGGACTCCAGGGCCGGATCGCAGTGATTTCTGTGGTGGTAACCATTCCTGGTGGCCCGCCTATCGTGTTGTATCTTCAGAGGTTACGTTGCCGTGTGCGGTTGCGGCACGCGTAATCCGAGCCCGAATCGCCAACGAGGGACTCGCGTGCATACGCACGACCGGCGCCCAAATCCTCGCTCGCGCTTCGGGCTCGGATCGGGCGCTTGGCGGCGGTTCGCGTTCTGCTTGCGCGCCTGCTTGTGGTCGCCACCAGAATTAGTCACGCTCGATTTCTGATTTGTGTCGGTGTAGTCCGAGCCGGTCGCAATAGCTGAACAAAAACGCTATATTTCACGGTTCGGAAAGGATTTATGCAGACGCGGCCTTCGCGGAGTCACGGCCATTGGCCGGAGCAACTCGGCGGGGCAACCTTTTAATAAGCTGGAGTAGGCCTCGATGATCAAGGCAATGGATCTCAGAAAAGGGAAAGTCGTATCCCACGATAACGAACTCTATACGGTGCACACGGCTCAACACGTCGCCAAGGGTAACAAGCGCAGCTACATCCAAGCCAAGCTCAAATCGCTCAAGACGGGGAATCTGCAGGATGTACGCTTCTCGGTCGACGACCGCATCGAGACGCCATACGTTGACACCAAGGAGTATGAGTACCTGTATCGTGATGGACAGGATTTTATTCTCATGGACCAGACCACCTACGACCAGATCAGTGTGCCGGCGGCCACCTTGGGTGATGCCAACCTCTACCTCAAGGGCAACGAGACTATTTTCTGTTCAATCATTGAGGGCAAGATTGTTTCGGTTGAACTGCCCAATGTGGTCGAACTGACGGTCAAGGACGCGCCGCCGGTCGTCAAGGGTGCGACCGCCACGAATCAGAGCAAAGAGGCCGAGCTCGAAACCGGCCTGCGCGTCAAGGTGCCGCCCTTCATCGACATTGGTGAGGTCATTCGAGTTGATACCCGTAGCGGAGAGTACGTCGAACGTGCCAAGAGTTGAGCCGCGGAGCCCGCGTCCAACGATTCTCGCGGAGGGCGACCGCCCATGAACTGGCACCTGTTTATCGGCGACACTGACATCCTGCGCGATGCGACCAGCCCGATGGCGGTTTTCTGGTATCGTGCCCGGCGTGGCGCCATTCGCCTGATAGGTGTCGGCATACTCACCGTGCTATTGCTGTTGTGTGCCACCGTGCTGATCCTGGGCCCCGAGGGTACCGGCTGGTCGTTAGCGCGGCGCGAGTGGGTCGCGGTTATCATGTCGGGTGTACTGGTGGTCTGGGCGGGTTTCCTGGGTTGGACGCTGTTCAAGTTCATGCCGTCACGCAACGACCGTATTGTGA
Source organism: Planctomycetota bacterium (assembly GCA_043820985.1). Taxonomy (GTDB): domain Bacteria; phylum Planctomycetota; class Phycisphaerae; order UBA1845; family Fen-1342; genus JAAYXS01. The sequence goes on along the minus strand of JBDRDH010000007.1, from coordinate 50,411 downwards.
TTGGTTTGCGCGATTTCGTGCGCTCGACTGTCGATCCGCTGGAGGAACAGGTCCGGGCACTCTCGGAAGAGCGGTTGCGGGCAAAAGCCACTGAGTTCAAAAAGCGTTTGGCGGAGGGTGAGGCGCTCGAGCGTATACGCCCGGAAGCCTACGCCTGCGTGCGCGAGGCGTCGCGTCGGGCGCGCGAGCATCGGCAGTTTGAATGCCAGTTGATCGGGGGTAAGGTGCTGGAGGATTGCAACGTCGCCGAGATGCGCACCGGCGAAGGCAAGACCATCGTCTGCTACATGGCCAACTACCTGAAGGTCCTCCAGGGCCTGAAGGTGCACATGGTCACGGTGAACGACTACCTGGTCCAGCGCGACGCCGAGTTCTGCCGGCCGATTTTCGAGCTGCTGGACGTGGTGGTTGGCTTTATCAGCTCCGAAATGGAGACCTACGGCCCGGGCGCCGAAGTGCGGCGTGAAGCCTACGGCTGCGACATCACCTACGGCACCAACAGCGAGTTCGGCTTCGACTTCCTGCGCGACAACATGAAACACAACGTCCGCGACCAGATGCAGGGTCAGCAGGACTACGTGGTCGTGGATGAGGTTGACTCGATCCTGATCGACGAGGCACGCACGCCGTTGATCATCTCGGGTCCAGCCCACGACGACGTCAGCAACTACCGCGTGGCCGACAACATCGCGCGCATGCTCATCCAGAAGCAGGAGCAGGCCAACCGCGACATGGCTCGGCGGATCGACGACCTCGACCAGAGCGCTCCGTCCGATGTTCGCGGCAACCCCAAGTTCAAGGACGGGATCAAGAAGTTCCGCACCGATCCCTTTTGGCTGTCTTCCGACGAAGCCGAAGCCATCGGCCACATGCAGTACTTCGTCGTGGAACTCGACCGCAAGAGCGCCCACATGACCGAGCACGGCGCCAAAGCGGCCCAGGCCGAACTGGCCATCGGGTCCTTCTACGACAGCAAGAACATGAACTGGCCGCATTACATCGACAACGCCCTGCGGGGCCACGTGGTTTACCAGAAAGACAAGGAATACGTCGTCCAGAACGACCAGATCATCATTGTCGACGAGTTCACCGGCCGTCTGATGCAGGGCCGGCAGTGGTCGGACGGCCTGCACCAGGCCGTCGAGGCCAAGGAACGCGTCACCATCAAGCAGGAAACCCAAACCCTGGCCACCATCACCCTCCAGAACCTCTTCAAGCTCTACAAACAGCTCGCCGGCATGACCGGTACCGCGATGACCGAAGCCGACGAGTTCATGAAGATCTATAAGCTCGAGGTCATCGCCATCCCAACCAACCAGCCGGTCCGCCGGATTGATTACAACGACAAGATCTTCCAATCGACCGCCAATAAGTACGACGCGATCGTCGAGGAGGTCCGCTCGTACAGCCATAAGGGCTACCCGGCCGATCCCTGGTCGATGCAGGACATGCTCAGGCTGGCTCGCCGGACCATTCAGGAGACCATCACCGCCCGTGCCACGGGCCGTGTCGAACCACAACTAGCGGCATCAGCGGATTCGGACGGTGATGCCAGCGCGCAACTCAAGATCATCAACGAGACGCTGGCCGCATATAACGACGGCCGTGGCGAGGAGAGCGTGCTGGCCGAAGGCTACTCCAAGCTGATGGGCGGCAGGGTCGGCGGCCGGCCGGTGCTGGTTGGCACCGCCAGTGTCGAGAACTCCGAGAAGATCAGCGAGTTGCTCACTCGCCGCTACGGCATCGAGCACGAGGTCCTGAACGCCAAGAACCACGCCCGCGAGGCTGAAATCGTCGCCAAGGCCGGTTTTCAACATGAGGCCACGCGCGGCAAGAAAACCGAGATCCACGGCAATGTCACGATCGCCACCAACATGGCCGGGCGCGGCACCGATATTGTGCTCGGCCCCGGCGTGGCCGCCTTGGGTGGATTGCACGTGATTGGCACCGAGCGGCACGAGGCGCGACGTATCGACAACCAGCTTCGTGGTCGTTGTGGCCGCCAGGGTGATCCGGGCAGCTCGCGCTTCTTCCTTTCGCTCGACGACGAACTCCTGCGGCTCTTCATGGGCGAGTGGGTTCTCAAGATGCTCAACATGCTGGGTTTCGAAGAGGGCATGGCCATCGAGGACCGTCGCATTTCCAAAGGCATCGAGCGCGCCCAGAAGAAGGTCGAAGAGCGGAATTTTGGCATCCGCAAGAACCTCCTCGACTACGACGAGGTCATGGACTACCAGCGCAAGAAATTCTACGAACTACGTCAGCAGGTGGTCGAAGGACGTGGGCTCAGTGAGCTGATCTGGACGATGATCGACGCGAGTGTCACCGACGCCGTCGATCGTTACTACGACCCACAATATGCGGCGACCTGTGTTTCGGAATGGGTTGCCCAGCACCTGGGCGTGCACATCGAAGCTGGCAAGCTCGACCCGTCCTCCGGCCTCGACGCACTCGGCAGCACGGTTCGTGACCTGGCGGCCTACGAAGTCCACGGTTCGATCCAGCGCATCTTTGGCGAATACGTCGATGCGGACATTCCGCCCGAGGAATGGGACGTGCGCGGGCTGGCAGCTTACGCCGAACAGTACGGCCTGAACCTGACCCAGAATCAGATTCGCAAGAGCGATCCAGTTGAGCTGCTCGAACAGATTATCGAAGCGGCTCAGGACCGTACCCAGGAGACCGACGTTACCCCGCTCGAGCAGTATTGCGACCGGCTGTACTCCAAGGCCCGTCTGGTGCGTTGGGCCAATGATAAGTTCGGCGTCGAGGTCCCACTGGATGATATTACCAGCGCCAACCGCGAGGACGCCGAGCAGATCTTCGCCGAGAAGATGCGGGCCGAATACCGCGTGCGCGAGATTGAATATCCCGCGGCGGCGGTTGTTGATTATGCTCTGAAAGTCGGTGGCTCCAACACCAACGAGGTCTACGCGCGCATCGCCGCCTGGGCCAGCCGCAAATACAGCCTCAACTGGACTTACGAGCACTTCGCCGGCAAGAATCCCCAGCAGATCTTCGCAGAGCTAAAGCAGGTCGCCCGGGACTACCTCGAAAACCGCAAGTTCGAGGACGAGATCGACCGGGCTCTGCAACAGCATTCTGGCGACGGCATTGTCGCCTGGGCCCGACAACGCTTCGGGACCGTGCTGGACGGCCATCCGCTCGATCTTGATGGCGATGTGCGGGAGCAACTCCAGGGCTGCGCGTATGAAATGTGCCGCTACGAGCTCACGCAGCTCGAGCGCTACGTCCTGCTGAACACGCTCGACGCGGTCTGGAAAGACCACATGTACGCCATGGACCTCTTGCGGCACAGCATCGGCCTGCGTGGCTACGCCGAAAAGGATCCCAAAATCGAGTACAAGCAGGAAGGCACGCGGATGTTTAACGAGATGCTCAGCAACATCCGTGAGCGCGTCACCGACCTCATCTTCAAGGTGCAAATCGCGGTCATGCCCGAAGGCGGCGAAGGCGCGGGCGGAGGCGTGGCTCCGACGGGACCCACCGCTGGCGGTGGTCCGGCCGGTGGCATGGCGTATGGCAACATGCAGGCTTCTCACGCCGATGCAACCGGCGCCGGCTTCTCAACCGCCGCCGCCGACCAGGAAGCCGCCATGCGCAAGCAGGGTGAAGGCGGCGCTGCTCAGACCATCCGGCGTGAAACCCCCAAGGTCGGCCGCAACGATCCGTGCCCCTGCGGCTCCGGCAAGAAATACAAGCAGTGCCACGGCAAGCGGAACTAACGCCACGTTTCACAAGTTTCTCGACTAAGGAGCCGCGGGCTTCAGCCTGCGCGGTGCCGCGCGGGCTGAAGCCGGCGGCTCTTCGCGGTTTCTCATAGTCGACCTATTTGCGAAGCGGAGTACTCGTCTGCCGTCACACCGCGCCCTGGGGGTAGTCGCTACTCTCCGCGTCGACGAATGAGGATTGTCAGGACCAGCGGCGCGGCCGTGAACGTCGCCGGTTCCGGGATCGTTGCGATCTCGAACAGGTCGGTGTTGTCCAGCACGCCGGACACCAGTTCGGCATTTACACCCCATGCGTAAATTGGAACGTTCACGCCGGTATGCTCATCGGTGGCCCATTGGACGGTGGGGAAGTTCCCCTGGCCGTTGTTCTGGAGGACGCTGAGTCCGCCAGTCTCGTGGTCGGCGGTAACCAGAACAAGCGTGTCGTCACGGCCGGCCGCCCAGTCAAACACGTCCTGGACGGCGTGGGCGAACTCGATCGTCTCGAACACGTTGCGCTGAATATGGTTATCGTGGGCGGCGTGATCGATGCGGCCGCCCTCGACCATCAGGAAGAAACCAGCAGGATCGGCGTCGAGCACGTCCAGCGCGCCGGCGGCCATCTCGGACAGATGCGGCAGCGTGTCATAACCGTCGTTGCCGCCGGTGAAGTAGTCGTACTCGTACGGCAGGTGCGAGGTTCCGAACTGCCCGGAGACCATCTCGACGGAGTCGGGGTCCAGCGCCTGAAGACCGACCCGGTCCGTGACGACCGTGTAGCCCGCCGCCGCCGCGTTGTAGACGGTCAGGCCATTGCTGCCGCCGCCGAGCAGCACGTTGGGGCGCGTCTGCTGGAGGTAGTCGCCGGCGATCTGGTAGAGGTTGTTGCGGCTGGGTTCATGAGCGCCGAACGCGGCGGGGGTGGCGTGCGTCATGTACGTGCTGGTGACCAGGCCGGTGCGCTTGCCCTGATCGCGCGAATACTCCAGCAGTGTCTGGAGGTCGTGACCGTCGCCGGGGATCGCCATGCTGATCACGCCGTTGTTCACCTTGTGGGCGGTGGCGATCGCGGTGCCGGCGGCGGCCGAGTCGGTCACGTTGGAGTTGGCGGAGCAGGTCGTCACCTCCGCCGCGTAAGGAAAGCTCTCGAAGGGGAACAAGCCCGGGGCACCGTGGGCGTACATGCCGGCGGCGGCGACGTGCTCGAAGCCCATGCCGTCGCCGATAAGGACGATGACGTTCCGGGGAGCTTCCGCCAACGACACTTGTGCCGCGGCGTACAGCAGGACCGCACAGAGGGCGAGACGGGTTATCTTGGCAAACATCGAGTCCTCCATTTGTATTTCATTGGAGAGGAGACCCCTCCACCTCACTTTAGGACTCATAAGCCGGCGAGGTCAACGTGGAGCGTGTTTTTGGCCCCCGCGTGTGAAGGCGCGGTTTCCGTTCGCTCACCGACGCATCAACACGACCATGCCGACCAGCATTGCCAGGGCAATCAGCCCCGCGACACACATGGCCGCCAGGCCCCAGCCGCGATCCGGCCCTTGCGTAAAAGCGGAGTAGCCGCCGCTGAGCGAGATGAAAAATCCGAAGATGATGGCGCCCGTACCGAGCGTCCCTAAAGGATGCCCTCAGCAGAACCTGGTTCGCAGCCAGAATCCCAGCACTGGCAGGAACGCCGCTGCTAAGGCCAGTTTTCCAGTCATCCACGCGACTCCATACAAGCGACGCTATAGGTGATTCACCAGGTGATCACCTTATTGTGATGATAGCCAGTCCAGGTTGGAAAGCAGCCCCACTCCAAAGAACAACGCCAAATCCATGCGGATTCGGCGTCGTATGTGTATCTATCACACTATGTGGGATATCGGCCGTTACGCCGGTACCCAGGCCAGATCGAGGATGGTATTGGACGGCTTTTTGGTGTTGAACACCGCTTTGACCTTCATGCCAAACTCGGGCTTGCCTTCCTTCATCCAGCTCATCAGCTTGGTGCAGACGCCTTCCAGCTCGACGCTGATCAGCGGCGTGCCGGCCGGGAGCTTGAACAGCTCGCCGGGGTAAGTCACGGTCGAGTGCGTGTAGATCGTGCCGGTCTGTGGGGCCTCGACCCATTCCATCTCGTGCCAGCAGTCGGGGCATTCACAGCGTGGCGGCAGCCACAGGCGTTTCTCGGCACAATCCGGATTCGTGCAGCGGGTCGCCAGCAGCTTCTTTTCGTGCAAGCCCTTGAAGAACCGGCCCCAGCCGCCATAGGTATGAATGTGGTACCAGGTCTTCGGGTTTTTGATCACCATGGGATCTTCGTTGAGTATGTCGCAGCCGGTAGTTGGCCAATCGATTGCCATGATTTCAACCTCTCAGGTTAATTGCGAATTATGAATAGCGAATGGCGCAGGGAAGGCCCCTGTCCGGTGTGGCCCCGCGCGGCTTTTCGCAATTCGCTCTTGGACATTCTAAATTCCGCTTACGGTTTTTCCAGGATCGCACAGGTAACGTGGCTGCCGGTTCCCGCGTGCGAGATGGCACAGGCGCGATTAACGTTCTTCAATTGCAGATTGCGGAAATCGGCCGGCTTGGTCTTGCCGAAGCGCGTCCACATCTCGGGATTGGCGTGGAACTTCTCCCACTTGTTCTGCATCTGCCAGAGGATCTCCACGATCTGGAAGATACCGGTGGCGCCCACCGCGTGCATGGAGCCGATCAAGCCCCCCGACAGATTCGTCGGCAGTTTGCCCTCGAAATAGGCTTCGCCGGACTCGATGAACTCGCGTCCACGGCCGTAGGGTCGCAACCCAATGTCCTCGTAGGTCTGGATGTCGGAGATGGTGAAGGCATCGTGGGTTTCGAGCAGGTCGAGATCCTCGACCGGGTTCTTGATGCCGGCCATGTTGTAAGCCAGGTAGGCCGCCATGCGGGCCGCGAGGAAGGAGCTGAAGCCGGGCCAGTCCTGCCGGCGTTCGCCGCGGAAGTTTTTATAGGTTTCCTCGGTCTCGTTGGGCAGCAGCAGGATCGGCATATCGCGTCGATCGGCCGTGCGTAGCGTGTGCGTGCCGCCACAGATTGCCTTAAGCAGAATCGGTTGATCGGTGAGCTTGTAAGCCGTTTCCTCATCCGCCAGGATCAGCACCGCGGCTCCCACGCTCATCGCACAGCATTCCAGGAACGTCAGTGGATCCGAGACGATCTCGTTCTTCAGGATATCCTCAACCGTGTATTTGCCGGGGTTCTGTGAGAACGGCGAGTAGCAGGCATACTCATGGTTCTTACAGGCGATTTTGGCCAGCGTCTCGTGCGGCACCTGGTTTTCGTACTGGTAGCGCTGGGCCATCAACGCGTAGTACGCCGCATACATCCAACCCAGCTCACTCTCGAAGTCCTTACAGGCGGCACTGGCGATATATGAGTTGCCAACCTTGGTGTTGACGTCGTCCATCCGCTCCCAGCCGACCACTGGGACACAGTTGGCATAGCCACTGGCCACCGCCTGAGCCGCCGCCAGAATGCTCGAACCGCCCGTGGCGCCGCCGGTCTTGACTTCGATATTGCCCAGCGGGTCGAAGCCCAGGTAATCATGAATTTTGGCCGCCGCCAGAAGCTGGTCACCGAAGTGGTCGGCGAACTGCGAGTAAACGACCCAGTTGACCATGCGGCGGAGTTCTTCCGCGCTGACCTTCAGGTCGTTCTCCTCGACGGCCATGCGCAGGGCTTCGGTACACAACTGGCTCGAGTTCTTTTCATGATACTGCTTGCGGAAATCAGTTAATCCACCGGCGACACAGTAGACCGGTTTCTCAAACTTTGGGATCCTGAGGTTCCCGGTGCCAAACTTGATCACAATCCTCTCTCCTTTACAGTTTCGGAACCGTTCGCGGTTGAGTTGCCTAGCATATTCCGTTCCGCCTACCGGCACCTCGGAAGCCGGGAGCCCAAATCTGGCGTCTGTATCGCGCGCTGGTTACAGGGAAATGCCGTAGGGCCAGTCGCTGCCAGCTCTACCGCCGGATGACAGACGTCGCAGCCTAACTACAACGGAATCCGCCGTACGTGTCAACCGGGCGGTGCCGAGAGGATGGAGATCGGAGGGACTGGCACTTTGGATGTCATGGCCATGTCGGCTGCCACACCGTCATTGAACCCGTCTTAGGCGCATGGCGACGGGGCGGCGGATGGTGCCATCCGGCCGCCCCGTCTGTTTGTCAGGGCTTGCGGCACTGACTAAGGAATAATGACCGTGTCCGTATTGGTAAACGGGCCCAATAGATTAGCAGGTTTGCGGCCCTCGACAGTTTCTCTGAAGGTGTAGCCGGGACCTGCCATGGTGAAGATGTTGTCGCTGTTAACTCCGACACAAGGCTTCTTGAGGAACTCGACGTGACCGTCGACGAAGAGAATGTTCTGGCCTTCGCCGTTGTGGTTACGCGAGTTGTAGGGTCGCCAGCGATCGTTGGGTATCTTCAGAAGATCGCTATCCGTCGGGACATCGAAGCTCGGCGCGGGTGCCGAGGTGCGTGCGACATCGGGCGTGCTGCCGGTGGTCATGTTGGTCGCACCCGCCTCGAAGTAGGGGCCCTTGTCGGAGTTGATCGGCATACGGGGGTCCATGCCCTCGCGCGGCTTGCCGCGCTGACCGAAAGGCATCTGGTAGCCGTAGCTGAGGTTCTGATAGCCGCGGAAGTCGAAGCGGTTGATGCCGGCCTGAGCCGCGACCTCGGTTGTTGGGCCGGTTTTGTTCCGCAGCGGGTCCTCACTGTCACCCGAGCTGGGGCAGACGAACTGCTTGGGCGTCGTCATGCCGCCAATGACCAGCAGGAACATCGACCGGCTGGGGTGCACGTTCTGCCAGGTGGAGAGGGTCTTGCGAATGGTCATGTTGAGCGAAAGCTCACCGATGAAGGTCACCGAGTGAACATTTGGGAGGCTGGTACTGCCCACCGGTTCCATGTAGAACGAATGCGGGAACCACTCTTCATTGTCGTTCGAGTAGATATGCTCGCCCTGTCCAATACCGCGCAGGTTTGCCGCGCAGACGGCTCGTTTGGCCAGCTCGCGGGCCCGCGAGAGGCTGGGTAGCAGAATGGAGATCAACAGGGCAATGATCGCCACCACTACCAGCAGCTCAATTAGTGTAAAACCTTTTCTCCGTTTCACCAAAATACCTCCTGCAAGATTTCCCGTGTACCTGTTTGTGACCGGCCCGCCATGCGGGCGCGTTCGCAAAAAACTATGATGGCGCTCGCTCACCAGGGCTCACCTTCCTGCTTCTCCCGGGGCCGTTGGTGGCAGACATTGCCGCACACACCGGTCGATCACCGCATTTCATATCCGGTCGTACGCCGGCCGGATACGTGCCGCCCACACGGGGGTTGGGCAGCATGCAGGTTAAACACAATATTCAGATTGGGGTGCAAAAACCGCGCAAACTTCCACCGCGTTAGCGCGTACCTAACGCGCCAGCGGGAGATGCGCAATTGGCGGGAACGAAGTAAAGGGATAACCGAACGAGGGTTGCGTCGCTTCGTTAATATTTATGATGAGCGAAAAATGACAAAAACTATGAAATACGAATCAACCCAAATTCGATCCCGTCACGCACTCTATCCATTTCTAAGCATACCACTAACCAGTTGCTTGTCAATATAAATCAACTATTTGCCAGTTCCTCGGAACCGCTCCCGACATAAGGATTAATCATCTGCCTCGGGAGAGCGAGCTTCCCAGCGAGCCGTAGTTCGGCGGGAGCCTCGCCCTCCCGTTAAGTCTCATGGCTGATTACCAGTTGCTCCAGTTCGTGGGCTTCGTGCCGCCCAATATCAGCCTGAGCCGCCGATTCCAGGTAGTTCACCTCCAGATCCGCTGCCAGGCCCTGTTCTCGGCGGTGATGCTGGAGCACTTCACGACCAACCGTATCGACGGCTACCGGATCAAATCCCAGGAGGAGGCCACCATGGTTACCTATGTCAGCCTCCCAGGCGTCCGGACCGTTGCGGATCACAATTCGGAGCGCATTGACTATGTTGAGCCGCAGGCGACTACTAACCTCTTTGTTAGCAATGACTTGTCCGACATATGGCGCGCAGCCATTCGCGTGATACAGAGCTGGGTGGCGAATGACGGCGTGAGAGAGATTCTTCATACACCCCGACATGCCGGCTATTAGATGGGTTTTCAGGAACGGCACGTTAATGATTGCATCCGCCTGATAGACATATTCCGCCAAGGGCTCGACGTTCTGGCCGACCGGTATCCCAGCCCCCCAGTTTTTGCTGGCAGACTGTCCCCCCAGTGTGCGTTTCAGGTTTTCAGGAATCTCCACCAGGGCAATATCTGACGCCCGATAACCCGTCTCGACCAGGTGCTCCATCAAGGCAGTTGCTACTACTGGCGTAGTCCGGAGAGTCGCCGCACCGACGGAATTGAATTTGATCAGAATCCGTCGAGCGTTACTCAGAATGCTACTCCAGGCTTGCTTGGGATTGGTGGCATCGGTCAAGGCCCGCAAGCCACGGGCGAGCAGCTTCTTGATCGTGGCTGGGTCAGAGGTTTCATCCAGGGTGTAGTGGGGAGATCGGATATCAACAACGCGCGAGAGCTTGCCGGGCGTCTTCATCCACCAGGGCGGCTCGGTCGATCCGGGCTGGGTGGTGCTGTGTGCTGGTCGCTTCACCAAGGGCTGTTGGTCGCTCAGGCCACGTGACGTTGCCAGCGCGCCCAGACCCAGGGCGGCCAGGCGTAACAATTCACGGCGAGTTGGCTGTGTAGGGTCCGGCATCACGGTATTGACCTCATCAGGGTGCACACTTACCTTATCGAACCCACGGAGCCCCGACACTTTACGGAACCCCGAGACAATGAGCGAACTTAACGACCGTTACCAGGCTCAATTGCAGCGCCTGAACCGGCATGGACAAGCACATTTGCTGGCATTCTGGGATGCCTTGAGTGATACGGAACGTGGATTCCTGCTGAACGATATTGAACAAATCGATCTGGAGGTCTGTCAGAGCCTGGTTAAGCAATATGTCTTGAGGAAGCCTCGGATAAAGCTCCCTGACCGGCTGGAGCCGGCTCCGATTCTGCCAGCCACTCCCGATTCCGAGCGAGCTGACATGTATCGGCATGCTTTTGATGCTGGCTGCGAGGCCATCCAGGCTGGGCAGGTGGCCGCCTTCACGGTAGCCGGCGGACAGGGAACGCGTTTGGGTTTTGACGGTCCCAAGGGGGCGTATCCCACCAGCCCGATCCGCGGAGCGACGCTGTTTCAGTTGTTTGCCGAGGCACTGCTGGGTATTGAAAGGCGACTAGGTCGGCGCCCACGCTGGTACATCATGACCAGCCCCGCCAATCACGCGGATTCTGTCAGCTTTTTCGAGTCACATGAATATTGGGGATTGCAACCGGAAGAAGTAATCTTCTTTCCGCAGGGTCAGATGCCGGCGTTCCACCCTGACGGTCGGATAGCCCTGTCCGCGCCACACCGTGTGGCGCTCGCGCCCGACGGTCATGGCGGCAGCCTGCGGGCACTAGCGGCCAGCGGCGCGCTTGATGAGATGCGGACAGCCGGCATCGACTACCTGAGCTATTTCCAGGTTGACAATCCTTTGGTCAAGGCAGTGGATCCACTATTTATAGGACTACACATTCTGCATGATTCTGAATTGTCAACCAAGGCGGTAACCAAAGCAGATGATATTGAACGCGTCGGCAATATTTGCCTGGCTGATGGTCACCTCACGGTAATTGAATACAGCGATTTGCCGGACGAGTTGGCGCATGCCCGTGATGCTGGTGGCCAACGGCGATTCGATGCCGGCAATATCGCTATCCACCTGCTTTCCCGGGAATTCATCGAGCGGGTAACCGCGATTGACTCAAGTTGTCAGCTTCCCTGGCATCGCGCGGATAAGAAAGTCGCCGTTCTGAACCACGATGGACAACTCATCACGCCGGATACACCTAACGTGGTTAAACTGGAGATGTTTGTTTTTGATGCGATTGCTTTGGCCAGGAATCCGCTGGTGGTGTATACGGAGCGTGGCGAAGAATTTAGCCCGATAAAAAATGCTGAAGGGACTGATTCCGTGGCCACTGCCCGCCGAGATCAGATCAGACGGGCGGCTCGCTGGCTGGAAATAGCGGGGGTCACAATTCGGTATGACCAGGCTGGCGAACCTGATCCGCCCATGGAAATCAGCCCGACGTTTGCACTCGATGCCCAGGATCTAAGCGCGCAACTCTCGAATATACCTGTACATGAGGCTGATCGGCCGCTACTTTTAGCGTGATTCAGCAAGTTGACACCCCGACATTCTCTGTTGCCTGGGCACTGCTCCGAGGGTAAAATCCATGTAGATTTAATCCGTTCGCGCGGATGGATGGGCTAATCATGTCGCGAACACGATCCACGCAGGGGCGCTCGCACAAGGTGCGGCAAGCGCCGCTCAAAACGAGTACGCCACGCGTCGAGGTTTTAGCCGATCTCGATACACAGCTTATGCTGCGCGTACGTGCCGGCAACCGGGAAGCAGCCAACACGCTGGTGCGGCGTAACTTTGCGCGTGTGTCGCGGTATATTTCCCGCCTGGTGCGTAAAACCGGCCCGGTCGAGGATCTGGTTCAGGACGTCTTCGTACGGGTTTGGCACAGTAGCGATCGTTACGAGCCGACGGCTAAATTCTCGACGTGGCTCTATCGCATCGCCACGAACACAGCGCTCAATTACCTGGGTCGGTCATCCGCCAAGGAGATTCAGGAGCCGGATCCCGAGGTTGCCAATCACGACATTGCCGATCCATCCGACTCCGCCCCGGAGCGCGACCTGACACTCGAAGAAATGCGTGAGCGGATCTCAAGCGCCATCGCCAGCTTACCGGTAAAGCAGCGGATCGCGTTGACCCTGTTTGAATACGAGGAGCTGTCTTACGAACAAATCGCGGGCGTGCTGGACACGAGCGTCGAATCCGTTCGTAGTCTGCTCAAACGGGCTCGGCACCTGTTGCGCGACAAGCTCAGCGGTGTGCTTTAGCCAGACGCCATCTCACGCGTTATTATGCTCCATAAGGATTTGGCGGTAGAGGGGTGGGAGCGTCCACCAGAGGCCTGATCCGCTATGAGCCATATGGATATGGAACTCGTCAGGGGGTATGTGGCCGGCACGCTGGATCCCCACACTCATGCGCGCTGGGCCGCGCATCTCAGGAGGTGCGCGGAATGCCGGGATCTGGTTGAGCAGCAACGGTCCTGGACGGGCGTGCTCAAGCTCGGCGATGAGACTCCCAAGTTGGATGGAGCCATTGATCGGCTACTCGACAATGTGGAGTTACCCGGTCAACCCCTATCGGCCTGGCAGCGCTGGCGTGGCTTCCTGCCCGGACTGCTGCTGGCCATCCTGTTGGGTATTGCCGCCGGGACAGCCTGGCGGCTGGCTACTACTCCCTCGGCGGCCGAGCGTCATGCCGAAACCCTCAATATAACCAGACAGCTTCAGCAGGAGATTGTCTTGCGGTTGGACGCGCTCCAGACGTTACGGCGGGATCCCTGGCTGGCTGATGATTTCGAAACGGTACGCTGGCTTGACGAATTGATCGTCACTGATGGGGGAGAGCAATAACATGCCCCGGGTTGTATCGCTACTGTTGCTTGGCGGGGTGGTGATAATCTCCGCGATTCTGACGGTGGGCTTGTCACGCGGCGATCAAGCCACCGCCGATCCGGTCGGCAACGGGCCCGCGGGCGCCGGCTGGTTCGCGCTGCCACAATCGGAGCAACTGGCCTACATCCGTCAATACCAGCGGATTGTCAGAGGTAGTGACGCCAGCGTGGTTTTCAAGCGGGCGCGGTTATTTACGAAGTTGAGTCCGGCTGACCAGGAGCGTTTGCGAGCCCTGCACGTGCGTTTGCGGCAAGTGCTGGACAATCTGCCGGTCTCGCGGCAATTGGCGCTAAGCTCGTTACACGAAAGAGCGCGGGCCGAAGAGTTGTACCGCCTGCTGCGCGCGGAGGCCCCGGAAATCATCGCCGAGTTTCATCAGCGGCCATGATATGAAGTACTCATCAGGCCGGGCACTATGCGCGACTCCCCTTAAGACCTATGATGGATATCTGGTCGATGGACGGGAGACGTATATGCGACGCGTAATGTGGCGACGAGCGGTTTGGACGTGCCTGTTGATCGGTCTTGTGTATCTCGCCGGTTGGGGTTGTCTCTTATCGCCAAGTGGCGATCCGGCGCCCCTGACCGTCGGGGCCGGTTTGCAGGCCGAATACGTGGTTGCGGGAGCCCAGCATCCGAGCGCGCTGGCCTTCGCCGCCGATGGGCGCGTGTTCTACACCGAGAAGAACACCGGCCGGATCCGGGTGATTGTCGGTGGAACCCTGGTAGCCGATCCGGTGGCCGCCGTGCCGGTGAACTACGCCGGCGACCGCGGCCTGCTGGGAATTGCGCTGCATCCGGATTTTGCGCAGAATGGCCGCATCTACGTGTTTTACACGCGCTCGGATACCGGCCAGACGACCAATGACGCCCAGGCCGTAATTGACAATCGCGTGGTTTATATTGAGACCGTCAACAACGCCGTGGTGGGCAGCGAGGTATTCGTCGCGTCACTACCGGCCGACCAGGGAACGACGCGCGTCTCCGGGCGCCTGGCTTTCGCCACTGACAGGAAGTTGCTGGTGGCCATCGGCGACCTGACCGTTGACACATCCGCCCGTGATAACAATGTTCTGGTGGGCAAGATCCTGCGCTATAACGATGATGGTTCCATCCCGGACGACAATCCCACGGCCGGTTCGGCGGTATATGCGCGCGGTTTGCGCGACGTGCGTGGTTTGTGTGTTGATCCGGACACGGGCACTCCCCTGGCGCTCGAGCGCAACACGGCCGGCGCGGATGAGTTAAACCGTATACAGGCTGGTGGCAACTACGGCTGGCCGGACGTGACTGGCGGGGCAGACACGACTGCCGAACTCGCTTACGCCGACGATAATCCGGATTACCGGGATCCGTTGCTGGACTCCGGCAGCAGCAGTCGCGGATTTGTGGGTGGCTCGTTCAATCCCAGCACGCGTTACGGACCGCATACACTGGCGTACTTTTTCTATGGTGAAGCCGCCAGTCGCCGGGTGATCAGCGCGCGGATGTCCGCGGCGCGTAACGAGGTCGAAACTTCGAGCCCCTTTGCGGCCGGCTTCCCCGGCACAATCACCGATGTGGCGTTCACTCCGGCCGGCACACTCTACGTGGCCTGTGACAATGCGATCTTCCGCCTGGCACCGACGCCTTAGAGCTGTGAATATGCCCTCCCTGAGACACGGCCGATACGGCCGTGCCACCCGTCACCCGCTGAGAAGCTGCATAAAAAGTGGCACGCCATGCGTCTGTATATGTAGAGGGTGGCTGAGTGTGCCACGGCGCGCGCCGCCTGGTAACCAGAGGCGATAATTGGGCCAATTGACCGCACATGCCTGGGCAGAGTTCTATCTGGCGCAGCGCCAAGTGCTAACGGCTTATGCCCTGGCCCTGACGGGTAATGAGCCCGATGCCCAGGATCTGCTCCAGGATGTGTTGGCGCGCATGGTCCGGGAAGGTCACCCCGCGGTGCGGGATGCCCGTGCTTATGTGCTGCGTTGTTTGCGCAATCTGGCTATCGATCGCCGGCGGGCCGTGGTCGTGCGTGGCGTGGCTGAACCGCTGGATGAGGATGAAATCGCCTTTCTCGATACGCGCGGCAATCAGGCTGACTGCGATGAAAACGCGGAACAACTCAAGGCGGCGTTGAGAGCACTTTCGTCCGAACAGCGCGAGGTGATCGTGCTCAGGATTTATTGCGAGCTGAGCTTTCGCGAGATCGCCGAGGTGCTGGCCAAACCGCTGGGTACGGTCACCAGCCACTATCGCCGTGGGCTGGAGGAATTGAGGTTGTACTGCACAAGTGGAGACGCGCATGTGTCCCGAGGAAATTGAGCGGCGGTTGTCGGAGCTGCCCATGCAACAGCTTCCCGCCGAGGCCGACCGGTCGATAGTGGCCGCGGTGCTGGCGGCTGGCGAAGTCGGCGGGCCCTGGTGGCGCCGCCGCCTGCCGGCCTGGCAGGCCATCGCCGCATGTGTGGCCGTAACGGTTTCTGTACTACTGCTGGAGCGAGTGATTTGGTGGCCGGCGGACGAGGCCCGCACGGTCAGCGACGCCGTTGTTGTACAGGACGAAACGAAGCTAGCGCTAGCGGTTCATGTCGATGTGGATCTTTTGGGGCAGCGACAACTAGCGTCATATCGTACTGACATCGCGCGTTGGTGCCGGCTCGATCCGTAGTCGAAAGGAGAATAATCGCCATGACACGTAGCATGTTTGTTATTCATTTAGCCGTATGTTTTGTAATTGCACTGTCAACGACTGTTGGCATCGCCGACGAACCCGACAAGCCATTGGTGATGGTGGAGATGCGCATCATTCAGTTGGCCGGGCCACAAGCCACGGCCGATTCGGTCTGGACGACCGCGCCGGCCGGTTTGAAGGATAGCAAGAAGGCGGTGGAACCCAAGGTGCTGGCGACGATGGATAACGGACTGTCGGTGGGTGTCGCGCCAGCGAACGTGGCCTTGCGGCTGGGCGGGCAGGTTTGGTTGCCGGCGGCGGAATCATCCGATACGCCCAGTTCCACCAGTATATGGAAGACACTGACCGCGCCGCGCTTGCTGTGTTGTGTGGGGCAGGAGGCGAATATCTCAATTGGCCAGCGGGTGGCGTACATGGTGCCGCGCGCGGATGGAGCTTTTACCCTGGAACACACCGAGGAGGCGGAAGGTATCGCCATCGATGTACTACCCGAGGCCGCCAACGACAAGATTGTGTCACTCAAGAAAGTACGCATGCGAATAACGCGCGTGGTCAGCCGCCAGCCCGTCGCCGGTCTGCCCTTTGAAGTCGGCCGGCCGGTCCTGCACACGGTGGAAGCCAGCACGGCCCTGCGCCTGGCGACCGACCAGGTGGCAGTATTCACCTTGCCACAAGCCGCCGATGATGATCAGCCGATCTTCGCCCTGCTCCAGGCGCGCTGGATCGAGCCAGAGCCGGATACCGAAGATTAGCCCATTTGCAGTAATGGTCGGTTGCCACGGGCGCCTCGTCCGCCTGTGTCAAAGCCAATATAGTACTTATCCCATTTATCCACCGGTTTCCCATTTACCCGGTCGGCTGGCGAAAAATCCGGACGAGCCACGCATTTCGTCCGAAGCGCGAGCGGGCAATACACGCTTTGAACCTATGGAGAGGAAGTAGCGGCGTGCACACAGCATATGCGTGGACGTAATGGGCCATAGAGGCATCTCCACAAGTGGTTTGAATCGATGGTTTTCAGGTAACAACATGTTGGGGCGTTGCATAGGAGGTTGAAGCCATGAGTCGCACGTGCCATTCCAATTCGTCATTCCTGAATCGTGTTTTGATCATCTCGACCGGCTTGCTGATGATGATGACCGCACCGGCGTGGGCGGTGACGTTCACCGAAAACACGTACATCGGTCCGACCGACACCACATACGACAATGACGACATCATTGTCGATGGGTGTACGTTGACGGTCGACGGCGCGCATCCCTTCAACAGTCTGCAAATCATCAATAGTGGCATCGTAACTCACTCGGCCAACGCCGACACGCAGGAGTTCACCCTCAATCTGACCATCGCGACCGATGTGAGCGTCGACGCCACCAGCGTGATCAACGTCAGCGGGCGCGGATTCGCATCGTCCGAGGGACCGGGTGCCGGCGTGGATGCACCATATGCCGGCGGTGCCGGCTACGGCGGACGCGGCGGGCTGAACGCGTACTGGACCGGGGCGGGAGAGGCGTACGGCGTCATCGCGGAGCCAACAGATATCGGCAGCGGCGGCGGACGTGACAGCGATCACGGCTACAATGGCGGGGCAGGCGGTGGCGCGGTGCGTCTGGACATGGGTGGAATTATCACCATTGAAGGCCAGATTCTCGCGAACGGAGCGAACGGGACGCAGTACGACGCCGGTGGCGGATCCGGCGGCGCAATTTACGTCACAGCGAGCACGCTCGCCGGCGGCGGCACTGTCAGTGCTGTGGGCGGGGTTGGCGGGCACGCGAGCAATGCCGGATGTGGCGCTGGCGGTCGCATCGCTCTATACTATGACTCCAGTACCTACACCGGAACCACCTCGGCTGTCGGTGGGAGTAGTAACCGCTCCGGCGCGGCGGGAACGATCTACACCAAAGCAGGTGCGGCTACGGGTTCGCTGCTCATCGACGCTGCCAACTACCTTAACATCAATCGCACGCCGCTGGATTCACAAGCACCAGCGGCTGATACCGTAGTGACCAATGGCGCGCTCGTCGAAGTCTCGGAGGCACTAACGCTCGCGTCGCTCGACGTGGATGCCAATTGCTGGTTGTATCCGCCAGTGGGGACCGCGTTTGACCTGACCGTGCAGAATGATTTCTCGCTGGATCCTGACGCACATGTGTCGGCCAATGGACATGGCTATGCCTCATCCGAGGGGCCGGGCGCGGGCGGCGATAGTCCCTACGCCTCCGGCGGCGGCCACGGCGGTAACGGCGGGTCATCCGCAAACGGAACGGCCGGTGGCGGCGTCTACGGTTCGATCACCGAGCCGACGGCACTCGGCAGTGGAGGTGGATATGACACCGATCACGGCGTAAATGGTGGGGCCGGTGGTGGCGCGATCCACGTCATCGTCAATGGAACCTTCACTTGTGACGGCGAACTCAGTGCCAACGGCCTGGTGGGCGCGCAATACGACGCGGGCGGCGGCGCTGGTGGCTCAATCTGGATCGAGGCGGGGACACTCGCTGGAGCAGGCGTCTTTCACGCCAACGGTGGTCCGGGATCGTACCTGCCCCACGCAGGTGGCGGCGGTGGCGGTCGTGTCGCAATCTACTACGACTCGAGCAGCTTCTCTGGTTCAGTGGCGGCCTATGGCGGTGCCGGCGTCCAGTACGGCGGCGCGGGCTCGATCTACACGAAGGCCTCGGGCGACACGTACGGTACGACCCTGATCGACAATGCCGGCAACACGGGCGGCCTGACGCGGATGTACTCGTCCCTCTGGCCGGGCGACGTTGATTTCAATCTCGATATTGCGGGCGCGGCGTGGGTGTGGGCCGACGACGCGATGACATTCGTCAATCTATCCATCGACACGAGTGCGATCCTCAGCCATGAGGCCGGTCAGAATGTGTTCGACTTGACAGTGCTGGAAGACGCGACCGTGACCTTGGAGGGCACGATTTCCGCGGATGGTTGTGGGCACGCCTCCCAGTTCGGACCGGGCGCCGGTGGTGACAGCTCCTACGCTTCCGGCGCCGGCCACGGTGGCAACGGCGGGTCGTCCGCAAACGGAACAGCCGGTGGCGTGGCGTACGACTCGATTACTGACCCGAACGAGCTTGGCAGCGGCGGCGGCTATGATACCGACAACGGCGTCGCCGGCGGTCGGGGCGGCGGCGCGATTCACCTGGTGGTCACCGGAACGCTGACACTCGACGGCGAGATTACCGCCGATGGATTTAACGGAGCCAATTACGACGCCGGCGGCGGTTCTGGCGGGACCGTTAACCTGGATGTCGGGGCGCTGGCGGGCACCGGATCGATCTCAGCGGACGGCGGTGCGGGATACAACCCATCGTACGCTGGCGGCGGTGGTGGCGGGCGCATCGCAGTCTACTACGATTCGAGCAGCTTCTCCGGTTCGATGGCGGCCTACGGCGACAGTGGCGCGCAGTACGGCGGCGCGGGTTCGATCTACACGAAGGCGTCTGGCGACACGTATGGCAATACGCTGATCGACAATGCCGGCAACGCGGGCGGTCTGACGCGGATGTACTCGTCGCTCTGGCCGGTCGACGTTGATTTCAACCTCGATATTGCCGGGGCGGCTTGGGTATGGGCCGACGACCCGATGACTTTCGTCAACCTGTCGATCGACTCGGGTGCAATCCTCAGCCATGAGGTTGGTCAGAACGTGTTCGATTTGACGGTGCTAGAGGACGCGACCGTCACCCTGGATGGCACGATCTCCGCCGACGGTTGCGGTTACGCGTCCCAGTTCGGACCGGGCGCGGGCGAAGATAGCCCGTACGCCGGTGGCGCGGGCTACGGCGGCCGGGGCGGACGTGGGCGCTGGGGCGCAGGTGGCGTGGCGTACGGCTCGATTACTGATCCGAACGAGCTTGGTAGCGGCGGAGGTTGGGATACCGACCATGGCGTCGCTGGCGGCCGGGGCGGCGGCGCGATCCGCCTGTCGGTCACCGGAACGCTGACACTCGACGGCGAGGTTACCGCCGACGGGTTTGCCGGAACGAACTACGACGCCGGCGGCGGTTCTGGTGGGACCGTTAACCTGGACGTCGGGGCGCTGGCGGGCACCGGATCGATCTCAGCGGACGGCGGCGCGGGATATAACCCGTCGTACGCTGGCGGCGGTGGTGGCGGACGTATCGCCGTCTACCACGACAGCTCGACTTTCTCCGGCGGTATGACTGCTTGTGGCGCCGCTGGGACGGTCGGAGGCGGGGCTGGAACGATCTACACCCAAGAGGGAGCACTGACCGGCGCGCTAACGATCGATGCGTGCGGCGCGACGAATATCGCCCGCACGCCGCTGGACAGCCAATCGCCGGCGGCCAACACAGAGATCAGCGGAGGCGCGCAGGTCGAGATCAGCGAAGCGACGACACTCGAGACGCTCGACGTCGCGGGCAACAGCACTGTGTGGCCCCCGTCGCTACAAACTCTTGAACTAACCGTGAACGGAAACGCTGGCATCGAGGCTGGTTCCGCGATTTCCGCGGACGCGCACGGATTCGGGTCATCGGACGGTCCGGGCGAAGGCGGCGACGGCTATGAGGCCGGCGGTGGCGGATACGGCGGAACTGGTGGCGCGGGCTCCAGCAGTGTTGGTGGCGGCACGTATGGCTCGATCACATCGCCGACTGACTTTGGCAGCGGCGGCGGCTACGACACGAATAACGGATATGCCGGCGGCGTTGGTGGCGGAGCGATCAAGCTCACCGTCGGTGGCGTGCTGACCGTCGACGGAGCGGTCACGGCCGACGGGATAACCGGTGAGTACTACCATGCCGGCGGCGGCTCCGGGGGCTCAATCTGGCTTGACGTGGCCACGCTGGCCGGCTCCGGTGCGATTTCCGCGAATGGTGGTCCGGGATACGACCCCACATACGCCGGCGGCGGTGGTGGTGGGCGCGTGGCAATCTACTGCAACACCAACAGCTTCGTAGGGCTCTGGTCGGCATACGGCGGCAATGGCCGCCAGTACGGCGGCGCCGGAACCGTGTACACGAAGGCCGCGGCTGAAACCTATGGCACCGTGCTGATTGACAACGCCAGCAACGCCGGCGGCCTGACGCGGATGTACACCGCCTTGTGGCCGAGCGGATCGGTGACGTTCAACCTGGACCTCGATCATGCCGCGTTCGTATTCGCGGATGACGCGATGACGTTCGCCAGCCTGGATGTCCTGAACGTGGCGCAGTTCAGCCACGAAGCCGGGCAGAACACGTTTGACGTGACTGTCCTTGGCGACGCGACAGTTGATCTAAGCAGCTTCATCCACGCCGACGCCCGTGGTTTCCCATCGAGCGAAGGGCCCGGCGCCGGTACGGACGGCAACGAGGCCGGTGGCGGCGGATACGGAGGTGTCGGTGGTCGGGGCTATTACGGCGTTACCGGCGGCAGCGTCTACGGCTCTATCGATCAACCCGCTGATCTCGGCAGCGGCGGCGGATACGACACGAATAACGGATATGCCGGTGGCGCGGGCGGCGGTGCGCTCAAGCTCACCGTCGGTGGTGTACTGACCGTCGACGGAGCGGTCACGGCCGACGGGATAACCGGTGAGTACTACCATGCCGGCGGCGGCTCCGGGGGCTCGATCTGGCTCGACGTGGCCACGCTGGCTGGCTCCGGCGCGATTTCCGCGAATGGTGGCCAGGGATACGACGTCACACGAGCCGGCGGCGGCGGCGGCGGACGCGTCGCCATCTACTACAATACCAACAGCTTTGCAGGATCCTGGTCAGCTTACGGCGCGAACGGTTCACAGTACGGCGGCGCCGGCACCATCTACACCAGCGGCTCGGGCGATCCCTATGCCGCCGTGCTGATCGATAACGGCGGGAACGCCGGCGGACTGACGCGACTGGATTCCACACTGTGGAGCAGAGCCGCGTTTGACCTGAATTTGGCCAACGCGTGCTGGGTCTGGGTTGACGACCCGGTGACGTTCCAGAATTTGTCTATTGATTCTCAGGCCGTACTCAGCCATGAGCCCAGAGAGAATGTATTCAATGTATACGTGCTCGACGACGCCACAGTCCTTACTGACGGTGCCATTTCCGTGAACGCCTGTGGCTACTCGTCATCGAATGGACCGGGTCAGGGTAGTGATGGCAATGAAGCCGGCGGTGCGGGCTACGGCGGCGCCGGCGGCGCTGGCTCATCCGCGTCTGGTGGCGAAGCCTACGGCACCCCGGTGACCCCGTTTAACCTCGGCAGCGGAGGCGGCCGAGACACAAACCACGGCTATAACGGTGGCGTGGGCGGTGGCGCTATACTCTTGAGCGTCAATGATGTCCTGACTGTCGACGGTATCATTACCGCGAACGGCACTCCTGGGACTGCGTACGAAGCCGGTGGTGGCTCCGGTGGTGGAATCGCCCTCAAGGCCGCGTCCATAGATGGTACCGGACAGATCACCGCCAACGGCGGCGCCGGCGCCAATCCAGTCTATGCCGGCGGTGGGGCTGGTGGACGCATAGCGCTGTTCACCTGCGACCTGCTCATGCCGCTCGAGCAGATTGAAGTCGCCGGCGGTGCGGGCTGGGAGAACGGTGAGGACGGCTCCGTCTTCGTCGGCTCGAGTTCGGTCGAGATTCTCGCGCAACCTGAAGACGCCTTCGCCTTCGCCGGTGATCCAGTGATGACGTTCTCCGTTACCGCCACCGGCGATGGCGATCTGTCCTACCAGTGGCGCAAGGGCGGCGAGGACCTGGTCGATGACGGACATTTCTCCGGCGTCACGACGGACACGTTGACGATCACGCTGATCGAGTTCACGGACGCCGGCAGTTACGACGTGCTCGTCATTGACGATTGCGGCGCGTTCCCCAGCAACCCGGCGACATTCATCGTGCCGCCGCCCGGCGATATGAACTGCGACGGGGTCGTGAACGCCTATGACATCGACGGCTTCATCTGCGCACTGAGCCTCCAGTGCGACTATGAAGGCCAATACCCATACTGTGACCGCATGCTAGGCGATATGAATGGCGACGGCGAGGTCAACGCCTACGATATCGATGGCTTCATCGCCGCGGTCGGCGGTGGATAAGATTATTGGATCCTAATTCACCTGGATATTCTGGCCAGCACTCCGTCTACGTGGCGGAGTGCTGGTCTGTATATGAGCAATGGTGCGCGGCAACTACTGTGTGAAATTCATTGCCCGATAACTGTATGGCGGAGATATCAATCGAGTCTTCCATTTGATTTTGCTGCCGAATTTGGGCCGAGTCTGTTATATTATTGGTAATTACCGCAACTTCCGTGCGGTGGGCTGGTGTGCGTGCGCACCAGGCGGTTCATGTCAGCCTGAGTATCATGCGCACGGGGAAGGAGCAGAACGGGAATGAAGCCAGCGACAACGTTGCCTGGGTCCAGGCGTCCTGAGCCGAGACCGGCTGGCAGGCGCGAAAAGTCGGACAAGTCGCGTTTTTCCCCGCAGCGCGAGCGGGCAATACACGCTTTGAACCTATGGAGAGGAAGTGGCGGCGTGCACACACCATATGCGTGGACGTAATGGGCCATAGAGGCATCTCCACAAGTGGTTTGAATCAATGGGTTTTCACATATCAACATGTTGGGGCGTTGCATAGGAGGTTGAAGCCATGAGTTGCACGTGCCATTCCAATTCGTCGTTCTTGACTCGTGTTTTAGTCATCTCGACAGGCTTGCTGCTGTTGATGACCGCGCCGGCGTTGGCGGTGACGTTCACTGAAAATACGTATATCGGACCAACCGATACCACATACGACAATGACGACATCATTGTCGATGGGTGTACGTTGACGGTCGACGGCGCGCACCCGTTCAATAGCCTGCAAATCATCAACGGCGGTATCGTGACGCACTCGGCCAACGCCGACGTGCAGGAATTCACGCTCGATCTGACCATCGCCACCAATGTGACAGTCGAAACCGGCAGCCGGATCGACGTGGACGGCAAGGGCTACAGCTCCTCCGAGGGTCCGGGCCAGGGCGAGGATCACGGCACATACGGCGCTGGTGCCGGCCACGGCGGGAACGGCGGGAACAGCTCGGCCGCGGCGGGCGGCTCCAGCTACGGCTCGATCCTCCAGCCGACCGACATCGGCAGTGGCGGCGGCCGAACCGACACCTATCAGCAGGGTGGCCCTGGCGGCGGCGCCGTGCGTCTGGTCGTCAACGGAACCTTGACCATAGACGGTGACATCACAGCAAACGGCGCCGACGGCGGTATCGTCGGCAGTAACTATGGTGGCGGCGGCTCGGGTGGGAGCATCTACATGACGGCCGCGGTTCTGACCGGTGGCGGAACGGTCTCGGCCATCGGCGGAAACGCCGCCCTTGTTACGAGCAGTGGTGGTGGCGCCGGCGGGCGGATCGCGCTCTATGCCGACGACTTCGGCGGCTTCGGGTGGTCCACACCGGCTCATGGTGGGGATGGGTACGTGCGCGGCGGGGCCGGGACAGCGTACTTCAAGGAAACGGCAGCGGCTTCTGGAATCCTGGTGGTGGACAACAACACCGCGGTCGGGGCCTGGACGCCGCTGACTTCGCCCGAAGCGTTTGACCTGGCGATTCGTCACGCCGCGATTGCGTATCCCACAGAGGCCATGACCATTGGCGACTTGATGATCAACGACGACTCCGTGTTGACGCACTCCTCGGGCGGCCCCGGAATTGATCTGACAATACAAGGCGACGCAACGATCGATCCCGGCGCGACAATCAACGTATCTGGTCGCGGCTACGGTTCGTCAAGCGGTCCCGGCGAAGGTGGCGATCATGAGACTTATGCCGCCGGCGCCGGATATGGCGGCACCGGCGCCAACAGTACCGGCGCTACCGGCGGCTTGGTCTACGGCTCGATTACCGAACCGACCGACCTGGGCAGCGGTGGTGGACGAACCGACAGCTACGAGCAGGGTGGCGCCGGTGGTGGTGCCCTCCACCTGAATGTCGTGGGAACCCTGACGCTTGAGGGTGCCCTGATCGCGAATGGCAATGACGGCGGTATCGCCGGTAGCAACTGGGGCGGAGGCGGTTCCGGCGGCAGCATTTACGTACAGGCTGACTCACTAGAAGGTAGCGGTAGCATGTCCGCCAATGGTGGTGGCGTCGTCGTCGATTCCGCCGGTGGTGGTGGTGGTGGCCGCATTGCCATCTACTACGACACGGCCAATACCTACAGCGGTACTATCACCGCTTATGGAGGCGGGATCACCCGAGTAGGTGGTGCGGGAACAATCTACATTCACAATAACTCGGATACCGTCGGTGACCTCTACGTTGACAACAACGGCAACAGCTATGCCTATACCGATTTGCCCGCGACCTACCCGGCGTTCGGCACGGTACAGGTGGGGGCCGGCGCCGTTCTGGGTGTTCCGGCCGAGGGAACAGTCACCATGGCTGATCTCGCAATTCTCGCGAACGGTACCGTGCTGCATCGCGGCACTACCCTGGGCGGGATCCATCTGGATGTGGCTAATGATGCGACCATCGCGCTGGACGGCAAGATCGACGTCAGTGGCCGCGGCTTCGGTTCGCGTAGTGGACCGGGCGCCGGCGGCGACGGCTCGAATAACGGCTGCGGCGGCGGGCACGCCGGAGTTGGCGGGCGCAGTAGCGACGGCACCGCGCGCGGTGTTGCGTCTGACGGGGCGTTCGCGCAGCCCGATACGCTCGGCAGTGGCGGTGGCGGTGATAACGACGGCCAGAATGTCGCTGGTGGCGCCGGGGGCGGGGCGGTTCAGCTAACGGTCGGCGGCAATCTCGTCGTCGAGGGACAGATACTGGCTGATGGAAATGTGGGCGGGATTGTCGGTTCCGAGACTGGTGGTGGTGGCTCCGGCGGCAGCGTCTGGATCACGGCCGATAGCCTGTCAGGAGCTGGCATGATCTCTGCTGACGGTGGGGATGGAGGGAGCATTTACGCCGGCGGCGGTGGCGGCGGACACGTCGCCGTCTATGCCACAACTGATACGTTCGCCGGTACGGTTACGACGTGCGGCGGAGCAGGATACGAGATCGGCGGCGCGGGAACGGTCTATCTCGAGTCAGGCGGTTCGCTCGGATATGCGCTGAGCATAGATAACTGTGCAGCCGCCGGCTACATAACCGAGCTACCCGGCGTCCTGCAAATCGACAACAACCTTGTCGTCAGCAATAACGCACAACTGACCCACTCGGGGGAACTCACTGTTGACGGCGATCTCGCTGTCGAGACGGGAGGCGAGATCCACCACCACACGGCCAACACGAACGGGCTACAGCTCATCGTTACTGGAGACACAAGTGTCGACGCCGCGAGCAAGATCGACGTGAGCGTACGCGGTTACGCGCCACAGAGCGGCCCGGGAGCCGGTGAAAGTACTTACCAGTCCGGCGCCGGCGGCGGCTACGGCGGACCCGGTGGAAACGGCTCCAACACCACCGGCGGCTTGACGTATGGCTCGTTTACGGAGCCTGCCGACTTGGGCAGCGGGGCCGGTGAGGAGCTTGACGCTGGCAATTCAGGTGGCTATGGCGGCGGTGCTGTCCGACTGTCCGTGACCGGGACGCTGGTCATTGAAGGCGAGCTGCTAGCCAACGGCGGCACTAGCACCGGCACATCCGGTCAGGACCACGCCGGCGGCTCAGGCGGCAGCATCTGGTTAACCGCTGGCACCTTGACTGGGGCTGGGTCCATTTCTGCTAACGGTGGCAACCACAGTGCGTCCCCGGAGGGCGGTGGCGGTGGTGGTGGACGTATTGCCGTCTACTGCGACGACACGACCGGATTCTCGGGCACACTGACCGCCTGTGGCGGCATAGGCTACGGCAACGGTGGGGCCGGAACCGTCTATATCGAGGCAACTGCCGGTCAGTCCGCGTTGATCCTCGACAACTGTGGCACCAGCGGCGCCGAAACCAATCTGCCTGGCGTGAGTTCTGTCGACAACAACATGATTGTGCGCAATAACGCGACGCTCATTCATACCGGCGATCTCACGATCGACGGCGATCTGACCGTGGAGGACACGGCTTTGATCACGCAGCCCGTCGAACAGGGCGCCAGCCATTTCACTATCACTGGTGACACCACGATCGACGCCGGCGGCCGGATCAGCGTGAGCGAGCGCGGCCACGCGCCGCAAAACGGTCCGGGAGCCGGGGGAAGCTCAACCTCGTCCGGCGCGGGTGGCGGCTATGGCGGGCCCGGAGGAAACGGCTCCAACACCACTGGTGGCGGTATTTATGGCTCCATCACGGAACCCACCGACCTTGGTAGCGGCGGCGGCGAAGAGACCGATTCCGCCTACGACGGTGGTCACGGAGGCGGCGCCATGCGGCTTTCCGTAACCGGGACGCTAAACGTGAATGGGGATCTGACGGCCGACGGCGGCCACGGCGAAGGTACTACCAATTCCGACAACGGTGGCGGCTCTGGTGGCAGCATCTGGATTACCACCACGACACTGACCGGAGTCGGCCCCATCTCCGCGAACGGCGGCAACGGTAACCTCGCCGCCGCCGATGGCGGTGGCGGTGGTGGCGGACGCATCGCCATCTACTGCGATGACACCGCTGGTTATACCGGCGGCATCGCGGTCCACGCCGGCACCGGCTACCAAAACGGCGGCGCCGGGACCATCTACACCAAGACTTCCGCCCAGACCTATGGCAACGTGCTCTACGACAACGGTGGCATCAGCGGGGTCTGGACGCCACTTACCGAAACCGATCCGTTTACCTATACGATTGCCAACGGCGCCATTGTCTACCCCACCGAGGCACTCACGGTGTCCGGTATCCATGTGGCCAGTGGTGGCACGTTGACCCATCTGAGTGGTGATGACAGCTTCTACTTGAACGTACAAGGAGACGTGACGATCGATGCCGGCGGCGCAATCCAGGCTAACGGACGCGGACATGGCTCCTCGTCCGGACCCGGCCAAGGCAGCGACGGTTCTACATATGGAGCCGGGGCCGGCTATGGCGGCGCCGGTGGCGACAGCACCCAAGCCACTGGCGGTAGCACTTACGGCATTGAATGGACGCCCAACTTACTAGGCAGCGGCGGTGGTAAAGGTGATCCGTACGACATCGGTGGAGCTGGCGGCGGCATAGTGTTCATGAACGTCGCCGGCGCGCTCCAGGTTGATGGTCAATTGGCGGCGAATGGAAATGACGGCGGCGTCTATAGCGGCAACTATGGTGGCGGTGGCTCCGGTGGCAGCATCTGGCTGCGGGTCGAAAGCCTCGATGGTACTGGCGTGATAACGGCCAACGGTGGCAGTGCGCAGTATGCCAGTGCGGGCGGCGGTGGCGGCGGACGCATCGCCATCTTCACGTGCGACCTGCAGATGAGCACGTCACAGATCACCGCAACGGGCGGCGCAGGTTATGAGGTCGGCGCGGATGGAACCATCTTCTACGGCTCCAACACCATCGAGATCACGCTGCATCCGCAGGATCAGATCGCCTTCGTCGACGACCCGGTGACCTTCACCGTGGCCGCCACCGGCGAGGGTACGCTCAGCTACCAGTGGCGCAAGGACGGCGTCGATCTGGTGGATGACGGGCGTATCACCGGCTCACAAACGGATACGCTCTCGATCGTGACAGCGGAGTTGACCGATCAGGGCAATTACTACGTCGTGGTCACTGATGACTGCGGACCGTTCTCCAGCGACTGGGCGTTCCTGACGGTACCGCCGCCCGGTGACATGAACTGCGACGGGGCCGTGAACGCCTATGACATCGACGGCTTCATCTGTGCGGTCAGTCCAAGCTGTGATTATGAAGGTTTATATCCACACTGTGATCGCATGCTGGGCGATATGAACGGCGATGGCTCCGTGAATTCCTACGATATCGATGGCTTCATTACCGCGGTCGGCGGTGGTTAATACCAACCGCGGTAGATAGAAGACTCACATAATCAGTTAGAGCGGCCGGGCGCGGAATGACGCCCGGCCGTTCGTTCATCTTTGTGACGGACTGATCACTTTGGGGGCAAATCGACCACGGATTATCGGAACACAGAAAGGGCGTGGCGCCGGTGCATTAATACCGCTTTGTTAGTGGACAGAAAGAAGCTCAAAAACAAGCTGACTGTCAACTGTTAAACGGGAAAAGGTCCCTGATCTCTACAGATGGGGAATTGTGCATTGGCACCAAGGAGGACGGCAACCATGTTACACACAGATGAAATCAAGGCCAGAAGACTACTGAGGACTTTCGGGGTCATGTTGATCCTGTTATTCCTGGGCGCTGGCCCGGTCTGGGCCATCACGTTTACGTTCGATACCACAATCAACGCCGGCGACACCACGTACGACAATGATGACATCACCGTCGATGGCTGTACCTTGACAGTGAATGGCGCCCACCCGTTCAACAGCCTGCACGTCATGAATGGTGGGGTCGTAACTCACTCACTCAATGACGATACACAGGAGTACACCATCGACTTGACCATTGCCACGGACGTTAGTGTCGATGCCACCAGCCGGATCGACGTGAACGCACGTGGCTATACCTGCGCAAACGGCCCCGGGGCGGGCACCAGCAGCAACTACGGTGCCGGCGGCGGCTACGGCGGCGAGGGCGGCTTTAACGAAAACCTTCAGGCCGGTGGCGCGGCCTACGGCTCCATCATCGCACCGACCGACATTGGTAGCGGCGGCGGCGGTGGATACCTGGGAGCCATCGGCGGCTCGGGTGGCGGTGCAATCCGCCTGCAAGTGACCGGCACATTGCAGATTGACGGCCAGATTTCCGCTGTCGGTGGTAACGCGCAGACGTATGCTGGTGGCGGTTCCGGTGGCAGCATCTACCTGACTGTCGGAACACTCGCCGGCAACGGGACGATCTCCGCTACCGGCGGCACGCGGGGTCCCAGCGGTGGCGCCGGCGGTGGTGGCGGACGAATTGCCATCCACTATGACAGCGACAGTTTCGCGGGCACGATCACGGCCTGTGGTGCCAGTGGCTACCAGTATGGTGGTGCCGGCACGATCTATCAGAAGGACTCAGGCAGCGCCACTGGCGCGCTGAGCCTCAGTAACTGTGGCAACAGCGGCGCTCTGACGCCCCTCACCTCGCCGGAGGCGTTTGACGTCACCATCGGCGAGAACGCCGCGGTTTATCCGTCAGGTACTCCGACAATTGGTAATCTGAACGTAGCGGCGGGCGGAATGCTGACACATCCCGCCGAGGATACCGGCTTCAATCTGACCGTGCAGGGTGATGCGACAGTCGACGCCAATGGCATGATCTCCGTAGATGCCAAAGGATATCCCGCCGGGACCGGTCCGGGCGCTGGTACGAACAGCGATTACGGGGCTGGCGCCGGTTACGGCGGCGACGGCGGACAAGGCAATAGTGGCGCCTTTGGTGGCAGCGCTTATGGTTCGATCACCGCTCCCGTCGAGCTGGGTAGCGGTGGCGGTTGGGGATATCTGGACTGCCCCGGCGGAACCGGCGGCGGAGCCATTCGTTTGCAAGTCACCGGAACTCTGCAACTTGAGGGACAGATAAATGCTAATGGAGCGAGCGGAGTCAACTATGCCGGTGGCGGTTCCGGCGGCAGCATCTATCTCACGGTTGGCACGCTCGCCGGCCCCGGATCCATCGCGGCCAGTGGTGGTAGCAGCGGCCCCCAGGGTGGAAGCGGCGGTGGCGGCGGACGGATCGCCATCGTACGCGATACCAATAGCTTCGCTGGTACCATCACCGTCTGTGGCGCCAGTGGCTTTGAATATGGCGGGGCCGGCACGCTTTACGTCAGGGATGCAGGCAGTCCGACCGGTACCCTGAGCATTGGTAACTGCGGCAACGCCGGAGCGTGGACGCCGCTCACTTCGCCGGAGGCGTTTGACGTCACAATCAGCGACTACGCCATAGTCTACCCAACGGACACACCAACTATTGGCAACCTGCTGGTAGGGGCAGCCGGGATGTTGACGCACCACGCCGAGACCGCGACATTCGATCTGACCGTCCAGGCTGATGCCACGATCGAGGCTGGCGGCGCGATCTCGGTCGATGGAATGGGATATCTTCCCGCAACCGGGCCCGGCGCGGGTACCAGTAGTAACTACGGTGCCGGTGCCGGCCATGGCGGTCTGGGTGGTCAGGGTGACAGTGGCGCTCCCGGCGGCGCTATTTACGGTTCTGCGGCAGCGCCGACGGATTTCGGCAGCGGCGGTGGCGGTGGATTTCAGGGTTCCGTAGGTGGTACAGGCGGCGGGGCAATCCGTATGAACGTCGCGGGCACGTTGCAGGTCGATGGTCAGATCTCCGCGGACGGTGGTAATGCACAGTCCTATGCCGGTGGTGGCTCCGGCGGTAGCGTCTATCTCTACATTGGGACTCTCGCCGGAACCGGCACGATCTCGGCCAATGGCGGCGACCGTGGTCCCAACGGTGGCGGTGGCGGTGCTGGCGGCCGTATTGCCTACTTCTGTTGCGATGTACAGATGGATCCGGGGCTGATCACCGCTGATGGCGGGCTCGGCTTTGAGAACGGGCAACCCGGTACGATCCTGCAAGGCTCGCCTTACATCCAGATCACGCAGCAGCCTGACGGTGCTACGGTTTTTCCGGGCGACCCCTTCACCGTTTCCGTTACGGCCTCTACCACACTGGGTGACCTCACGTATCAATGGCGCAAGGACGGCGTCGATTTGGTCGATGACGAGCACATCTCTGGAGTGACCACCGATACGTTGACGATCGACCCGAGCGATCCGGCTGATAGCGGTTATTTCGACGTGTAGCTGACCGATGACTGCGGCGCATACGCCAGTGAACGTGTCCGCGTCTTCGTGCCCACCTATGGCGATCTGAACTGTGACGGTCCGGTGAACTCGTACGACATCGACGGCTTCATCTGCGCGCTGAGCCCGAACTGCGACTACGAAGGAATATATCCCGAGTGCTTCCGTATGCTGGGCGACTGCAACGGCGACGGCGACGTGAACGCCTACGACATTGACGGGTTCATCGCCTTGGTCGGCGGCGGCTAAAGGAGCAATCAAAAAACAACATCACTCGCTGATATTCTGAAACAGCCCGGCCATGAGCATCTCCGTACAATGATTCATGGCCGGGCTTTTTCCAGAGATGCCGGGGGATTGCGGTTTTTCGAGCATTCCTGTCTACTTGGCTGTTCTGGGTAGTACCGCCGTTGGGACCAAGAACATCCGGAGCAGCAACGAATCCAGGACCGGTTTCACCAGGTGAGTGATGTCCAATCCGATCCGATTTTTCAGTACTAACCGCAACGTTCCCGCGGTATTCCTGGGTGAAGCCCTACTCCAGGGCCAGGCGGCCGATCGCGGCCTGTTCATGCCGGAGAGCTACCCACAAGTCACCATGGCGGAGTTGGTCACGCTAAAGGGACGGCCATATCCCGAAGTCGCTTACGAAATTCTGCGGCGCTACACCGTGGGCACTTTTGATGACCATACCATGCGGCGACTCTGCGAAGACGCTTATGACTATGACGTGCCGCTCGAACACGTCGTTGATCGGCAATACATCATGCGACTCGATCGCGGCCCGACGGCATCATTTAAGGACTTCGCCGCCCGGATGATGGCCCGCTGGATGAGCGTCCTGATGGATGCCGAACGGGGTGAACTGGTCATTCTGACCGCGACTTCCGGCGACACGGGCAGTGCCGTGGCACACGCCTATCACGGCGTGCCACGCGTGCGCGTCGTGGTGCTTTTTCCGCCGGACGAAGTCTCCGATCGGCAAAGAAAGCAGATGACCACGATTGGCGGCAACGTCAGGACCATCGCCGTGGATGGCCAGTTCGATGACTGCCAGGCGATGGTCAAGCGGGCATTCGCGGACCCGGAACTGGCCGCGATCCGGCTGACAAGTGCCAACTCGATCAACATCGGTCGCCTATTGCCACAGAGTGTTTACTACTTTTACGCTTACGTGAACCTGGCCGACGCGGCGGCCGGCGAAAAGATCGTGATCTGCATTCCTTCCGGCAACTTTGGTGACATGATGGGCGCGGTAATCGCCGCCCGGATGGGCCTGCCAATCGAGCGGCTGGTAATCGCCACGAATGCCAACGATGAAGTGCCGATCTTCCTAAAGACCGGGCGCTACGCAAAAATCGTCCCCTCGCGGGTCTGTATCTCCAACGCCATGAACGTCGGCCATCCCTCCAACCTGGCCCGGTTAATCGACGTCTACGACGGCTGGATGGATGAGACCGGCGAATTGCGTGAAGCACCCGATCTCGATGCCATGCGCCGCGATTTTCACGCGGTCAGCATCAACGATGAGCAAACGCGCGCGACGATCAAGACCGCTTACGAACAATATGGCATCATCCTCGAACCACACGGCGCGGTGGGCTGGGCCGGATTGGCGGACTTTCTTCGCGCGCACCCGGAGAGTGCCGCGCATCTGGCTGTCTCGGTCGAAACCGCGCACCCGGCGAAATTCCCCGAGGAGATCCAGGCGGTGCTCGGGATCGATCCGCAAATACCCCCCAGCCTGAAGGGCCTGGAAAAACGGGCGGAAGACTACGAACGCCTCGGCACGGCCTACGAGCCATTTCGTGAATTTCTGCTGGAACGCTTCCGGACCTCGTAGCTCATCATTCAGCCCTGATTTCAAATGCGTCCATCCAGAAGGGGTCTACGCCGAACTCCGACGCCAAAGGCTCAATCAGCTTTACTATTGTTGTTTTGGGAGGCACGGAGTATACTTAAAGGTATAAGGGGTAGGGAGCCGGGAGGTCCGATTCGCAAGATGCGGTCTCGGGGGCACTCGTGCTCTTTCCCGAGATCTGAGTACGCCAGGTCAAGCTCAGTTGAGAGGAGAAGAAGTCATGAGGATCCATCATGTAATTTTGCTCGTTGCCACGACAGCTTGCCTGGCGCCGGCAGGCGATCAGTATGTTCAAACCGATGAGTACGGCTGCCGAGTAGTCGCGTGTACTGCCGAGGATATCGATCCACCGAATGCCATTCCGGCCGGTATGCGTTCGGATCCTGCCTGGATCCCACTGGGTCCATTCGGCGGGGATGTAAAGGCCATCGCCGCCTCGCCCATCGACGCCAACATTGTTCTGGCGGGTTTGGCGCCCGAGCCCGGCACCGGGAGGCTCTTTCGCTCGACGGACGCCGGCGCTACCTGGTCGGAGATCTCGGCGTTGACCGGAACGGATGTGTGGGACATCGAGTTCGCCCCCGATGGAACAGCCTATCTCGGGACGGAGAACGCCTTTTGGAAGAGCACCGACGCCGGCGTTACCTGGACGAACTACAACCTGGGGATTGAGGGCTACCAGAAGATCCTGGATGTTGCCATCGATCCGACCAACGCGAACAACATCTGGGTCGGCGTCCATTGCCCCCTGACCCCCCAGGACAAGGTCGTGCTGGTATCGACCGACGGCGGCACGATATGGACCGACGTCACGCCCCCGCTGTCAATGTCGGTGGGCTGCGCCGGCATCGCTTTCGATCCGAACGACACGAACAAGGTCTACGCCTGCTTCAGGGGCTGGATGAGCGAGGGGGATTTCTGGGTATCGAGCGACTATGGCGCGACGTGGACTCAACGTTCGGCCGGCCTGCCCAATCGGCCGCTCAACGCCGTCGTGCATGATGGGACGCGATTGTTGCTGGGCGGCGGAATGCTCTTCGGATCGCAGTTTGTCGGGCTGTACGAATCGACCGACGACGGCGTCACGTGGACGGCCCTGCACGACGGCTCGTGGCCGCTGCTGGTAATCCGGGACATCGATCTCGACCCGGCTGACGTTGACACGATCCTCCTGGCCAGCGAGGGCGCGGGGGTCTATCGATCCACCGACGCCGGCGCGACGTGGGAATTCGGCATCGGCAATACCGATGGACTGCCGCTCAACTGTATCCGTTTCGCCCCGGGCAGCTCGTCGGTGATTTACGCGGGCGCCTGCTCGCTCGCCGTCTATAAGAGCGTGGACGGTGGCGCCGGCTTCCTGCCCTCATCGGTCGGCATGGGCGCGCTCGACGTCTATAACGTCGACGCGAACCCCAACGACATCAACGAACTCGCGATCTCGTTCCAGGCACTCAACAGCGGCGGCCTCTACACGTCCGTCAATGGCGGCGTGACCTGGACGCTCGAACCGGCCCCGGGTACACGCTGGAACGACGTCCGCTTCGCCCCGGATGGCACGCTGTACGCCCTCAACGCCGGCCCCTCAACGATCGCTCCGGACGGTCTCTACCGCCGCAACATCGACGGAAGCTGGACCTGTCTCGGCCCCGACCAGGGACCGTACTTTGAGACCGAGCTCTTCGCGATCCGTTTCAGCCAAAACAACCCGAACCTGATCGTGATGGGCGGAGGCGACTACGGCGCTCCAGGCCACGAGGCGACGATCTGGCGCTCAACGGACCTCGGGGCCAATTGGACCAAGGTATACGACGGTCCCCAAGACCACGAGGAAGTCAAGGACATTGCCTTTGTCGAGGACGGGACCGACACGGTCATGGTGGCTTGCTTCAACGACAGACTCAGCGGTTACCGCACCGGCGGCGCGCTCCGCTCGACTGACGGCGGACTGACGTGGTCCGAGTCCTCCACGGGGCTGGACGCCCTTGCACAGGGCCTGGCATTGGACGTCTCGCCGACGGAGCCGAACACGTTTTACTACGCGGACGAAGGCAGATACAGCGATGGCGGACTGTTCAAATCGACCGATGCCGGGCAAACATGGACCGAAATGGGAAATGTTGGAGGTGTTTATGACGTGGTCAGCCACCCGGCCGACGACCAGGTTCTATACCTCATGCAGGGTTCCCCCAAGGTTTCGAGATCAGACGACGGCGGCGCGACCTTCTCCGCGTTTGACGCCGGGCTCGTCGGAACCGCCGGCACGCCGAGCGATCTGACTTACGCGGTCGGCTTTCCCGCACGCCTGCTGCTGGCCTCGTCGACCGGAACGTGTGCCACGGACCTTGTTGTCTATCCAGGCGACATCGACGGCGACGGGGATGTCGACATCGACGACTTCAACATCTTCGCCGGTTGCCTGAGCGGTCCCGACGTGCCGGTCGAATCCGCCTGTGAACCAGCCGACCTGGACGGTGATGAGGACGTGGATTTGCCCGACTTTGCGCTGTTCCAGGCCGCGTTCGCCGGAACGCCGTAATTGATCGCGCCAATGCGTGAAAGACCCCGCTGTCGCGAGAACCGAGTCTGCGTCCTCAACTTCGGTCGTGGCCACGCTGCCGGTCTCATCCCGGTAAACCCTGGCGCCGGCACTGATCGCCGTCCCGTCGCCAGTCGCTTTACTCCGAAACTCCGCTGGTCTCTGAAAGCCGATCTTGCTTTTAGCCTCCAAAGTAGCAACAATTTAACATTCTGGCCCACCGAGGCTTTCCGGACTAGGGCGGGAAAGGTGGACAGTGCCGCGGTGAGCCGGACTGCGAGGTAGCCGGAAACCATGCCCGCTCCGCTATGGAAGCTCGTATCGGCGCTGGGTGCTGAATCCGGGCCGGCCACTTGGCCGAGGGAGAATGGATGGCTCGACGGCGTAAGAAAATCGGCGAAATTCTCGTAAGCTGGAACATCCTGTCGCCCAACGCCCTGGTGGATGCCCTCGCCTATGCCAAGGAGCATGGCAAGCGCATCGGCGAGGCCCTGGTTGAATTGGAGCTGGCAAAAGAGGAGGATGTTTCCAAGGCCCTGGCTACGCAATTCGACCTGGAATATGTCGATCTGGACAAGAACGTCGGCGTCACCTCGGTGCTGAATCTCGTGCCCCCCAAGCTGATCACCACCCACAAGATCCTCCCCATGAGCGTGGAGGATAACCGCCTGAAAGTGATTATTTCCGACCCGCTCGATCTTGAGTTGCTGGACATGCTGCGTTTCCGGCTGAACATGGAAATCGAGTGTGCACTCGCGCCGCTGAGCAAGATTGAACGATTCATCGAGACGTTCATGGGCGGCGTTGGCACCAGCGTCGACGAAGCCATTGAGGAAATCGGCCGCGACTCCGACCGGATGGCCAAGGAGGAGGAGAAACAGAAGGCTGATGAGGCCGCGGAGGAAGCCCCGGTCATCAAGTTGATCAACCTGATCATCAGCGAAGCCGTCCGCGGCCGGGCCTCCGACATTCACGTCGAGCCCATGGACAATCGTGTTCGTGTTCGTTACCGCATTGACGGCGTTTGTATCATCCGCGACAACATTCCCAAAAGCATGCAGAGTTCGGTCATCGCTCGTCTCAAGATCATGGCGGGCATCGATATCGCTGAAAAACGTGTGCCACAGGACGGTCGTATCAAGATGCGGTTCGGCACGCAGTTGATCGACTTTCGGGTGAGTTCCCTGCCAGCCTATCACGGCGAAAGTGTCGTGTTGCGTATTCTGCGGCCGGATTCCGTCAAAGTCGGTATTACCGGTCTGGGCTTCGAGCAGGATGATTACGAGCGTTTTCAGAACATCATCCGGCAGCCCAACGGTATTTTCCTGGTGACCGGTCCGACCGGTTCCGGCAAGACGACGACGCTGTATGCGGCCTTGCAGGAGCTTAACCGGCCCGACCGCAAGATCATCACCGCCGAGGACCCGGTCGAGTATAACTTCACGGGCATGAATCAGTGCCAGGTGAAAGAGGAAATCGGGCTGACCTTCGCCCGCATTCTACGCTCCATGTTGCGCCAGGCGCCCAATATCATCCTGGTAGGTGAGATTCGTGACCGCGAGGTCGGCGAAGTGGCCGTGCAAGCCGCCCTCACCGGCCACCTGGTATTCAGTACTCTGCACACCAATGACGCGCCGAGTGCCATCACGCGTCTGATTGACATCGGCATCAAGCCTTTCCTGGTGGCGTCATCCATCCAGGCCATCATGGCCCAGCGCTTGATGCGCCTGATCTGCAGCGAGTGCAAGGAAATTGATCCAGCCCCCGATCGCTTTACCCTCAAAAAGCTTAACATCAGTGATGAAGATCTGCACGGCCGACATATTTATCATGGCAAGGGCTGTAAGCGCTGTGGCGACGTTGGCTATCGCGGCCGCCAGGGTATCTTCGAGATGCTCGAAATGAACAACGAACTTCGCGAACTGGCGTTTAATCGCGCCCCGACGCAGCAGGTGCGCAAAGCCGCCCTGGCCAGCGGCATGCGCAATCTGCTCGAAGACGGCAAGCTTAAGATTCTGCGTGGGGTTACCACACCCGCTGAAATCGCGCGCATCACGCAGGCCGAGGGCGTGATTGTGGAGGAGCAGTAACGGCACCAGTGGTGAAACCGGTTCGGCTGGCAGGCTGGACAACCTGAGGAGATGTTGTGGCTACGGTTCATATTGATCGGCTACTGGAAACCATTATTCGCGTCAACGGCTCTGACATTCACCTGCATGTCGGGCGCCCGCCGGTGCTGCGCATCGACGGCCGCTTACGCAGCCTGGAAACCAAGGTTCTGGAGCCTGATGACACCGTGGCCCTGATGAAATCGGTCACCCCGGAACGCAACCAGCAGGAGCTCCAGGAAGAAGGCGGAACCGACTTCGGTTTTGCCTTTGGCGATAAGGGGCGCTTCCGCGTTTCCGTCTTCCGCCAGAAGGGCAATATTTCGATGGTGCTGCGGCTGATCCCCTCGAAGATTCTGACGTTCGCTGAGATCGGACTACCGCCCATCGTGCAGGCCCTCTGTCGCCGGCCGCGTGGTCTGTTCCTGGTCACCGGTCCAACCGGCTCGGGTAAAACCACCACCCTGGCGACCATGCTGGATTACATCAACCGCAACTTCGACCAGCACATCATCTCCGTCGAAGACCCGATCGAGTACTACCACAGCCACCACAAATCCTGCTTCTCGCAGCGCGAGGTGGGTGTGGACGTGCCGAGTTTCGCCGAGGCCCTGCGCCGCTCGTTGCGTATGGACCCGGATGTCATCCTGGTCGGCGAGATGCGCGACCTGGAGACCATGGAGGCGGCGATTCGCGCCGCGGAGACCGGCCACCTGGTCTTCGCCACGCTGCACACCACCGGGGCCCAGGGCACCATCAACCGCATCATCGACGCCTTCCCGGTCAATCAGCAGGAGCAAATTCGCGTACAGCTCAGCACCAACATGCTGGCCGTGCTGTCGCAGACGTTACTGCCTAAGGTCGGTACCTCCGGGCGCGTGGCGGCCTATGAGTTCCTGGTCTGCACGCCGGCGATCCAGAACCTGATCCGCGAGAATAAAACCTACCGGATCGACTCGGCCATCCAGACCGGCAAGAAGTATGGCATGCAACTCCTCGATGATCACCTCTGGAGACTCTACGAAAACGGTACCTGCTCCGGCGACGAATGCCTGGAACGGGCACGCCAGCCGGCGGACTTTCAGGCCAAGATCGAAGCCAAGTCCCGTGGTACTGCCGTCGCCAGTGGCGTGGACAAGCCCAAATATGAGTCACAGTTCGACAAGGATTCGCAGGACAAAGAATAACAACAACGCGTATGCCCTTAATCCCTGAATATCCCCAACCAGTCGCGGGGTAATTGTATGAGCAGCGAAAAAGTTGTCATTATCGGTTCCGGACCGGCTGGTCTGACCGCCGCCATATATGCGGCGCGGGCGGCTTTACAGCCACTGGT
Source organism: Planctomycetota bacterium (assembly GCA_043820985.1). Lineage (GTDB taxonomy): Bacteria > Planctomycetota > Phycisphaerae > UBA1845 > Fen-1342 > JAAYXS01. Next base: position 10,743 of record JBDRDH010000007.1, on the reverse strand, counting down.
CATCGAGGGTTACAACGCCGGCGGCTTGATCCCCGGGGGCCAGCTCATGTTCACCACCGAAGTCGAAAACTACCCGGGCTTCCCCACGAGCATCACTGGTCCGGAGTTGATGAAAGCCTTCCGCGATCAGGCCGAACGCTTCGGCACCCGCTTCGTGCGCGACGACGTAACCGAGATTGACCTGGCCCCGCAGCCCTTTGTTATCAAAACCGCCGACCAAACCGCCGAGACCCACGCGCTGATCATCGCCACTGGGGCCCGCGCCAACTGGCTGAACCTGGAAAACGAGCAGCGCCTGGCGCAGAGTGGCGGCGGCGTATCCGCATGTGCCGTTTGTGACGGGGCCATGCCAATTTATCGCGATCAGGAACTAGTGGTCATTGGCGGTGGCGACTCGGCCATCGAGGAAGGCAGCTATCTGACTAAGTTCGCCAGTAAGGTGCACCTCGTACACCGGCGCGACCAGCTCCGGGCCAGCAAGGCCATGCAGGAACGCTTCTTCAAACTGGTCGAGACGGGCAAGATGGTGCCGGTCTGGGACTCGGTGGTGGTGGACGTGCTGGGGGACAACGCCATCAGCGGCGTGCGCCTGCGCAACGTCAAGACCGAGGCCGAGCACGACTTGCCTTGTAAAGGCCTCTTTGTCGCCATCGGCCACACCCCTAATACCGAGCTGTTCAAAGATTTCCTTGAATGCGATCAGAAGGGCTATCTCAAGCTGACCATACCCGGACGGACATATACGAGCGTGGCGGGAGTTTTCGCGGCCGGCGACGTAGCCGATCATACTTATCGCCAGGCCGTCACCGCCGCGGGCACCGGCTGTATGGCCGCCATTGACGCGGAGCGCTGGCTGGCCGAACGGGGGATCGAGTAGTCGCCCGCCGCTACCAATTCGCTTAAAGCGGTCTAGATGTCACCTTCAAAGCCGCGTTGGGTATGGTATAGCGCCTTGTCGAAAAAGATGGCGATGCGGCGATTGAGCTCCAGCACGCGGTATACATCGATTGGCTGGAAATGCCTGCCTGGTGCCGTTGAGATCCGCCAGAGGTATTTCTTCAACAAGGTGATCGCGCTTAGCACCTCATAGCTCTTGAATCCCAGGGCGCGGCGTTCCCGGGCCAGCACCAGGTAGAAGTCGCGCAATGCGTTCGGAGCCTCATCCCCCTTGAGCCACCGGCCGAACTGTGAGAGCGCCGCGGTGGCGCGCTCCAGCAGCAACTCGGGTTCAACCTTGCGGTAAGATTGGGTGGTTGGGTTGGTCCGCACCTCCGCCAGCCACTGGAGAGCCACCTCCGCGGCCCGCTCCTCGATCAGGGCCACCAGCGAGTCGGACAACATGGCGGCGTCTTCCTCGTTCTGCAGGGTGATAAACGAGTCGTGGATAGCCCAGTTATCGTGGTGTGCCGCCAGGCAGTACTGCAAAGCTTTTTCGTTGGATCGAAACGCCAACTGGGGGTGTTGTTCAAATGGGAAATACTTTATTTCCTCGGCGTCGTCACCGGCCTGCTCCGCGCCGCCGGTCTTCTCTACCTCGAACGATACGATCAGCAGTTCGCCATAGTGCGGATCATCAAGCGAGTCGGCATCCAACAGCCGTACCACATGCCCCTCGATCCCCGCCTCTTCGCGCAGCTCGCGCAGGGCGGCCTCGACCACCGTCTCACCGACTTCCGCGAAGCCCATCGGCAGGCACCACATGCCCTTATGCGGTTCACGCCGGCGTTTTACCAGCAGAACTTCGCGCTGCTCGTTGAGCACCACGGCCGCGGCGACCGGCAGCGGATTTTCATAATAGATGGTATTACACGCGGAACAGACCACACGCAGCCGGTCCTCGATGACGCGCGTCGTCACCGCCTGGCCGCAATGGGCGCAATAGCTGGGTTTCACTGGCATCGCGGTTTCCTGCAACGGAAGGCGGCGTCGTTTCTCTCAAGCACCCTCTGCCCCTGCCGCCTGAGTACGGAGCAGCCTCCCGCATTAGCGGAGCTGGTACTTCACCGCCGATATGCGTTCAGATTATGCCACTTCCGCGCGCAATTCAAAGGGAATATGTGTGTTGGGTGGTTACTCCTCTTCCAGCGGACGGTCGCGGAAACCCAGCCAGGCCCTGAGGCTGGCGAGCGAGACATAGAGCGTGGGCAACACTACCAGCGTCAGCAAAGTCGCAAAAGCCAGGCCGAAGATCACCGCGATCGCCATGCTGGACCACCACTGGCTTGATTCGCTGCGCGTGACCCAGACCATCTTATGGAAGTCGTAACTCACCCCGATCGCCATGGGTATCAGACCCAGAATCGTAGTAGCGGCGGTCAGCAGCACGGGCCGCAGGCGCGTGGCCCCGGCCTGAATCGTAGCTGAGATCAGATCCAGGCCGCGCCGTTGCAGCAGGCGCGTATAGTCCAGCAGCACGATGGCGTTGTTGACCACCACGCCGGCCAGGCTGATGACTCCCACGCCGGTCATGATGATGCCGAAGGGCATCCGGCAGATCAGCAGGCCGGCCAGCACTCCAATCAGCGAGAGGATTACCGTGGACATAATGATGAAGGGCATGATCAGTGTGTTGAACTGGGCCACCAGGATCAGCACGATCAGGAACAGAGCGATCACGAATGCCTTTGAGAGAAAGGCCTGGGCCTTGTCCTGCTCCTCTTTCTCGCCGGCATAACGAATCTCATAGCCCAATGGCAGGTCGAGTGTTGCCAACCGCGTTTGTACGTCCTTCAGCACCTCGGTAGCCAGGCGGCCCTCGGCATCCGCCGTCAGGGTAACGACGCGTTTCTGATCCACGTGGCGAATGGTGCCGTAGCCACCGGTGTAGGAAAACTCGCCCAACGAGGAAAGCGGGATGGCGTTGCCATGGATATTGGGTACATGTAGGCGAAAGAGATCGTCGATACTCTGTCGTTGCGACAGCGGCAGCCGGACGGTGATGTCGTATTCATCCTTGAATTGGCGATACGTACTGACCTTGCGGCCGAAAACCGCGGTCTTGAGGAAGTTCCCCACGATGGCGGTGTTCACTCCCAGGCGCATGGCCCGGTGGCGATCCACGTGGAAGGCCAGTTCCGGACGTGTGGCTTCATGATCGCTGCGCAGGTTTACCAGCCCAGGCACATTGGCAATTAGTTGCCGAGCTTGTTGACTGTATCCCTCGAGTTGCTTGAAGTCCTCGCCGATGATCCGTACCGTCACCGCCGCACCGGTCGGCGGGCCTTCCTTCTCTTTCTCGACTTTGATTTCCGCGCCGGCAATATCAGCCAGTGACTGCCGAATCTCGGCGATGGCATCAGCGGACTTGCGCGGGCGGACTTCGTAGTCATGGAATGACAGCGTCAGGTTGCCTTCATGGTCGCCACCACCGCCGCCGCCCATGAACCCGCCAGACGAACCTGTATTGGTGGTAACGTGCTCGAGGTCCTCGGCGAAAGGATGCAGGCGCTCCTCGATGACCTGAGCGAGGCGGTCGGTTTCATAGATATTGGTTCCCTGTGGGCAGCGCACATTGACAATCGCCCGGCGTGGGTCAAAGTCGGGGAACAGCTCCACGCCATGCCCCTTCTTGCCATAAAGCATGGTCAGGCCAATTAGCAATAGGAGGGCCAGCAATAGGGTCGTGAGGCGATGCGTCAGAGCGACTCCGAGAAGTGACCGATAGCCCTTAACGAACCAGCTCTCGTGGCCATCCTGGCGCAGACGCCCGGAGACGAAGACCGAGCTGAGCATGGGGTTGATCACCAGTGCCACAAACAATGAGCTGATCAGGGTGATAATCAGCGTGATCGGCAGCCATTTCATGAAGCCGCCCATGATGCCGGGCCAGAAGACCAGCGGCATAAAGGCCGCCACCGTCGTGGAAGTGGAGGTGATTACCGGCCAGGCCACTTCGGCCGTCCCGCTCATGGCGGCTTTCAGGCGTTTCCCACTGAGCTGGTAGTGCCGGTAGATGTTTTCCACGATCACGATCGCGTTGTCGACCAGCATGCCCAGGGCCATGATCAGGCTGAAGAGCACCACCATATTCAGCGTGTAGCCCAGCAGTTGAATAACGGCGAAGCTCAACAGCATGCTCATCGGGATCGCCAGTCCGACCACCGTGCTGGCGCGCCAGCCCATGAACACCAGTAAAACCACGACGACCAGGATCATGCCCGAGAGCAGGTTGTTCTCCAGGTCGCTGACCATCGCCCGAATATCCTTGGATTGGTCGAGCGTAATCTCTAAGTTAACCCCCTGTGGCACTCGTCGCTCCGCCTCCTTGAGCACCAGCTTGACCGCATCCGCGATGTGAATGATGTTCTCACCCACGCGCTTCTGTACGGCCAGGGTGATGCTTTCAGCCCCATCCAACCGCGAAAAACTCACGCGGTCCTTAAACGTATCACTGACGTGGGCAACATCCGTGAGATAGACCGGCCGGCCACCACGAATCGCGATGACCAGTTGATCCACCTCTTCCGGTTCCACAAACTCGGCCGGCACGCGCACGTTGAATTTCGTGCCACTGGTTTCCAATCCGCCGGCCGAGATGTTGATGTTCTCCGACGGGATCAGGTCCATGATCTCGGGGATGGTCAGTCCATAAGCCGTGACCTTGTCCGGATCGATCTCCAGCCGGATTTCGCGCTCCAGGGCTCCCAGCACGTCACAATTCAGCACGCCGGGAATGGATTCAATCCAGTCTTCCAGATTGTCCGCCACGGTTTTCAGCCGTACCGGCGAGATATCACCCGAAATGTTCACCATGATGATCGGGAAATCGGCAAAGCTGATCTCCTGTAAGACCGGCTCTTCCGCCTCCTCCGGCAATTCAGCCCGGGCCAGCTCGACTTTGTCCCGGACATACTGCATGGCATCGTCGATCTTGACCTTTGGCAGGAACTCAATGGTGATCAGGGAGGTCCCCTCCATCGAGGAGGAGGTGATTTCCTTGACACCCTTGAGACCCGCCAGCTCGGTCTCGATCTTCAGCGTAATGGAAGACTCGATATCCTCCGGCGAAACCCCTTCGTAGGTCGTTGAAACCACGATGTACGGGATGGGTATATCCGGCGTGGACTCGCGCGGCAGCGTGATGTAGCTATAGGCGCCGAAAACGACGATCACGGCGATCAGCACGCCGACAGTCGTACGGTTTCGGATGGCGGCATCAGATAGAAACACAGGAGCTGGCCAATACTAATCGGTGATGACGGCAACAGGCTGACCGGGACTGACGTAGCGATGGCCAGCAACAATAAGCAGGTCGCCGGCTGCCAGGCCGCTGAGCACCCGCACACTACGACCTTTGATGAAATCCAGTTCGACCTGGCGTCGCTCGGCGACATCCCCCACCACGATATAGACCACGCGGCCATTCTCCAGCGGGATCACCGCGCCCAGGGGAATCATAACGACGTCTTTCAGCACGCGGCGCACCAGGCGCGCGCGTACAATCTGTCCGCTACGCAGGATCTGGTCAGTATTGTCCACGGTGATCTCGATCCGCGTGGTACGGGTCTGATTGTCGGCGAGTTCACTGATATAGGTGATGGCACCGGTGCTGCTGCCCTGGCCCTCAATGAAAGGCAGGATCTCGGCCTGATCGCCTAGCTGGATGTAATGCACATCGCGCTCAGGCAACTCGACAACCACCTTGACCCGATCGATCGCGACTATCTCGGCGACCGGATCACCTGAACTGGCAAACTCACCAACTTCCATTGGCAAGCGATTCAGAATGCCGCTGATGGGGGCCTGGATCGTGGTGCGTTCCAGTTCATAAGCGGCTTCAGCCAGAGCCACCTTACTCATATCACGACGCGTGCGCGCGTCTGCCAACTCGGTCGGCGATGTGGCACCACTCTCGGATAAGTCCTGGATACGCAGATACTCGCGCTGATCAAACTCGAACTGCACCTCGGCCCGGTCGTAACGCGCCCGCAGGAGGTCCTGGTTCAGATAGACCAGTGGATCGCCCTTGGATACCGGCTCGCCCTCCTCGAGTTCCACTTCGGCCGGGAACATTCGACCACGCCAGGATGTTTCGCGCGTGCGTTGGGCAAACCGGTCAATGCGTCCCGAGACCTCCGCCGCGACGGACACCACATAATAGGGTTCGATTACCGCCGTCAGCGCAAAGTCGTCAGGCAACTCGGGGATCGGTTTTATCACCTGTACGGTTACATTGACAGGCGGTATGGCGATTGCCGCCTGCTCGTTCTGGTTACCCGGCAACAGCGCCACGACCACCACGCCGCCCGCCGCCGCCAGCACCAGGACTACCTGGATAAGCCGTCGGAGCCATCTTCGGGGCTGGACTACTGCCACCGAACTTGTCTCCTGTATGGTATGCATCCTTTAACCTGCCTTACTCTACGTCACTTCGGCGCGCAATGCTGTATTAAACTATCATATGAGGATGGTGTCCAAAATCTGGGGCGGAACTTTACCCCAAAAAGTACCGGCTGGCACGGATATGGTAATACTCCGTTGCCTGGGGAAAGTGAGGCTCCAGCCAGGAAATTCGTCCTCCCATGGATGCCGAATTGTATCTGAATTCGCCTCAGCCCTATATTCTCGGACGTTGTCACCTTCCATGAAACCGCCACGCGCTGCTCGACTGGCTCTCAATGCCGGGCTATCTCTTCCATCACGGCCTCGATCAGCGGGCGTAATGTCTTTTCCGAGAAATCGAACCGGCAGCCGGCGGCCTCAAAGAGCTCCGGCAGGGGGCGCGCGCCGCCCAGCGCCAGCCCGTTACGGTAAAAGGCTACCGCTTCATTATAGTTTCGGCGTGAATTCAGCCATATCTGCAGAGCCCCCAACTGGGCTATGCCATATTCCACGTAGTAGAACGGCACCGCGTAAATATGCAGCTTCCGCTGCCAGGAATATTGATCGTATTGCTCCAGACCGGAATAGTCGATTTCAGGCGAAAAGCGGCGGGTCAGGGACTGCCAGTAATCGACCCAGTCCGCCAGACCGGCGTCAACATGTGTGTATACATGGTGCTGAAAAGCATCGATCCGCGCCATAAAGGGGAAAAAACCGACAATCCGCTCGAAAAACTGGCGTGTGGCCCGTTCGCTCTCGTCGCCGAATAAAACTTCCGTGTGCGGTAACGCCAGACACTCCATGCCCATCGAGGCCACCTCGGCAAACTCGATGATGTTTTCGCACTCGCGATACGCCAGCAAGGGCTCACCGCGGCAAGCCCAGGAGTGAAATGCATGCCCGCCCTCGTGCAAGAGCGTGCGCACATCCGTATCTGTTCCAACGGCATTCATGAAGATAAACGGCACGCGGCGTTCGGTGAAGGTGGTCTGGTAGCCCCCAGGCGCCTTGCCCTTGCGACTGCTGAGGTCCAACAGGCCGCGCTGCCGGAGCGTGTCAAAGACTCGCCCCAACTCGGGATCCACCCGGTGGAAGATTTGGCCGCAACCGTCAACCAGTTGTGCCTCCGTCTCGAACGGCCGCAAGGGCGGACGACCCTGTGGATCCACCGAAAAGTCCCACGGACGGAGCGTGTCCAGCCCGAGTTGTTTTTGCCGCCGGGCGTGTAACTCTCTGGCGGCGGGAACCACGACCTGCTCAATCGTATCGTGAAACTCCAGGCAATCATCCGGCGTGTAATCGAAGCGCTCCAGGGCTTTGAACATATAGGCCCGGTAGTCCGAACAGTCGGCGTTCACGGCGATGCGGTGCCGCAAGGCCACCATCTTTTCATACAACTCATTCAGACGCCGGGTATCCTCGTGGAACCGTTCGGCGGTCATGCGCCAGGTTGTCTCGCGCACCTGCCGATCGGGCTCTTCCAGGTAGCGCGCCATTTGCTGTAAGGTCTGCTCGCGACCGTCGTATTCACAGGTCATCGCCCCGGTGATCTGGTCGTATTCGTTAATCAGCTTCTTGTCTTCGGTGAGCAGCGGAACGTTTTCATCGCGGTAGAGGGCAATCGAATTGCGGGCGCTGCGCTCGAAGACCTCGATGCGCAACTTGGGTGGCGGATACTTTTCAACTAACTCGACAAAGCGGCGTAATAGCTTGTCGCGCCAGGGCTCACGGCTGGCCTCAACCTGTTCGAGAAAATCGACGTACTGTTGGCGGATCGCCTCGTCGTCGACTTTCAGGGTCGTGGCCACGTGCCGCTTAACTCCCTCCTCGTTAAGGCAGGCTTCCAGTTCGCTGGCCTGGAACAGCCAGACATCCAGCTCCTCCCGCGAGTCGATCTTACGCTCCACCAGTTCGCGGTAATACTGCTCGGCGGTTTCCCAGAGGCCGAAATCATCATCAATGGCGACGTACTGACGCGGGAACTCGGGTGTCCCCCGGTCAGGATTGTGAGTGACGGACATATTACGACCTTCTCAAGCAGGAACGTGTTTAACACTGTCATACCGGGCCGCCATTATGCGACCTGCGATACACACGGCAAGTCCGCTAGTTGACACTGAACCAGGCGCTGCCACCCGCGCGGACACTCCTCGCCCAGGCCGTCGCGGCTCGAAACACATTCCTCGCACTTTCAACGAGGCGCTGTACTGTTACACACTTCTATTGAGCCACCTCGGCGTCCATTATGGCTAGGCACCCACGTTGACGCCGCTAGAATGTTCATCGGGCGAGCAAATCGCCGCCACGCGCCAGTAGCCCAATCGGCAGAGGCAGAGGACTTAAAATCCTCACAGTACGGGTTCGAATCCCGTCTGGCGCAATGTTTCGGTATCGGTGGGGAGTGCTTCAGAGTTCACGGTGGGGCGCCGAGATTCAGCGTTTCTTACGGGGTTTTTAGCCCATTGGGGGGAATGGTGTCGCCGTGTTTGGCGTGCATCCCGGCGCATTGATTTGGATGATTTTGAGTGCTCTGTCTGTAAGCTGGTCTGTAAGCTGGCCGGATGTCCACTCCCGCCCGGAGCAAGTGAGTCGCGAAGCTCACCCGTAGACTATGAAAATCGGCCACACGACTAGCGGCGTCGCGATATTCCACGCCCGGAGCGTCCAGGACCACCCATAGCATGGTTATCAGGTTCTGTTTCCCGGGCATACTCGGGAAGGCGAGCGCCAATGGTGCCTTAGCGTGCAGGAATCCCGCCAGCCCTACCGCCGTCTCGGGACTGAGCGAAAGTGTAGCGGTCCGCCGATTCTTCGCGTCGTCTCCGGAAATCGTCACTGTCGCCGTTTCGCCGTCCCGGTCGAAGCAAGATCGGCGCAAGCTCCGCAACTCGTTCGCGCGCGGACCGGTGTGCCGCGCCTTGCTCGGCGGAAGATGATTGTTCCCGCCAATAGAACCAGCAGCGTCATGACGATCAGGCCCATTCCAGTCACAGCGGGGATCGCGCCGATCTCGTAGGCCCTGGAGTCCATCAGTATCTCAATTGTGTTCGTTTCAAAGTCGATGTGGCCGGAGCCGTGTGCCACCGCCCAGATCGGGGCAAAGCCGGCGGCTGTCACCCGCACCCGCACTTCGGCGGTCGCGTGCCCACCCTGCCAGTGGATATAGCCGGTGCCGCTCAGGATCTCGAAGTCCGACACACCGACCGGCACGTCCTCCCACAGGTAGGTGTCGAACTGCCCCCCACCGCCGGTGAAGACCACCTCGGAAAGCCCGTCATCGTCGACGGTTTCGTCGATCTGAACACTGATATCCGCCGAAATCAGATCCACCACGGCGGTCACACCCGCCTTGTTCAGTACCATCGACGCGGGCGTTTGTATGGTAAGCACCAGTGACTCTCCCGGTGCAATCTCGCCGGACGCCGCCGCGGACACGTTTTCGGTCGGCGTCGAATCGTACCAGTCATCCAAGTGCTGAACGCACTCGCAGATCGGGCCACCTCTGGCAATAAAAAAAAGAGCGGCGGCACCCGTGCTCGTGCACTCGCCGTCCGGCTCATTTGGCACGCACAAGCATGGCTGTCCGCCCACCACAACCGCGACCAGCCTGGACGTAAACTCCTCACACAGGTATGTCGGCTCGCAGGGTGGATTGTTGAGGCACGTGAGGGTTACCGTCCACCGGAAGTTCTCATTGCAGTAGCTTGGTGGGTCGCAGCTAAACGGACAGAATATGGACCACGCGATGACGAAGTTGTCGTCACACCGGTCGCCGCGCTCGTCGGTTCTCGCGTACGTGGACTCCAGGAATTCCAGCAGGTCACCAGCCGGCCCGACGCGCGCCGCGGTACCCTGCTCGACATCCAGATTATAGAGCTGGTCATCGCGGGAACCCTCCATCGGCCCGTTCTCGACGTAGGCCGCCAGAGCCTCGTCAGGATCAACGAGGTAAGCGGCCACTCGACTCCACGAACCATCCTGGTTGCTTGTGTAAACGAAGGTGGTCTCGTCTTCTCCGGGCCGATCCCCCGCGCGCGCGCCGCTCTGATCGCCAAGCACACAGATTGTGAGCGCAACCAGAGCTGCCGCCAGGCGTGTCTCTACGCTGTCGCACATGTCCGTCCTCCCGGGTTTGCTGACCCTAAATCCCGCCGCAAAGTCACCCACTGTCCGCGGCAATCTCGAACTGTTCGATTCCTCGATTAGTGTGCCGCCTTCGGCGCTCCTCATTGTACCAGTTCCGGAGGAGGCCCCCAAGCGAAACCTCGGCGTCCGTAAGATTCGGGTGCGTGACACTTTAGGCGGCCTTTGTGTAGGCGGGGCGGGTGTCCCAGTAACGGGTCCAGCGGCCGTCCTGGGAGAGCCACAGGGCACGCAAGGCCAGAATCGTTTCCACGCCGGACAGGCTCCAGAACTGTTCTG
>JBDRDH010000006.1:0-46388 GCA_043820985.1 Planctomycetota bacterium | reverse complement strand
GGCGCCGGACGGCGAACTGCTCGCCCTGCCGCGCCACTATCGCGACCCCCGCCACGCACCGGCCATGGCAGCCGCCTTGCAGCGCGTCACACGCGAACGTATTTACGAATCCACCGGCATCCAGTTCATGTTCTTCAACACACTGTTCCAATTGTACGCGCTGGCCAGCGCTCCCGAACCGCTGCTCGACGCCGCCGAACGCCTGCTCTTCATGCCGGACCTATTCAACTTCTGGCTTACAGGACAGGCTCAGACCGAACGCACCATCGCCAGCAGTTCGCAAGCCCTCAACGCGCATACCGGCGACTGGGATCGCGAGCTGCTCGAAACTCTCGGAATTCCGCCGACGATCATGCCCCCGCTGCGTCCCACCGGCACCATCGGCGGCCGGCTCAGCGCGGAAGTCGCTGCCGAGGTCGGACAGGCCGATGTGCCCGTGGCGTTGATCGCCAGCCACGATACGGCGGCGGCCGTGGCCGCGGTGCCGGCCAGTAGCTCCGAGTGGGCTTTCATCAGCTCGGGTACATGGTCGCCCATCGGCGTCGAGTTGGCAACGCCGATCATCAACCCGCAATCGCTGGCGGCCAACTTCACAAACGAGGCCGGCATGGAAGGTACCACGCGGTTCCTGCGAAACGTGACCGGCCTCTGGCTGCTTCAGGAATGCCGGCGTTGCTGGGAGGAGACAGGGCAGACGTTCTCGTACGCGGAACTCGCCGCGCTGGCCGAGCAGGTCGAGCCGCTGCGTTCGCTGATAGATCCGGAAGATCCGCGCTTCGCGTCGCCGGGCGATATGCCCGGGCGAATTCGGCAAGCCTGTCGCGAGCTTGGTGAGCCGGAACCGACCGATCCCGCGACGATCACCCGCTGTGTGCTGGATAGTCTGGCCTTGCGTTACGATCAGGTCCTGCGCACCGCCGCCGACCTCGCCGGCCGCACGATTTCAACCGTGCACGTGGTGGGCGGAGGCTCGCGGAATAACTTGCTCAATCGACTGATCGCGGCGGCCACCGACCGCGCGGTCATCGCCGGACCGGCGGAAGCCACCGCCCTCGGCAACGCCGCCTGCCAGTCCATCACCGTCGGCCACCTGCCCGACCTCTCCGCCGCCCGGCGCGTAATCGCCAACTCAGTCGAACTCCGCCACTACGAACCCCCCCGCAACCCCACCGAACGCCAGCAGTGGACCACCGCCCGCCAGCGGTATGCCCAGCTAGCGGTAGGTGGTATACCCAAGAAATGATCCCAAGCACGTATCTATAGTATCACCAGAACAGGCAAAAATGATGCGAGAACCATCTTGCGTCACTGGTCCCCTGCCGCAGGTAAAAGGTTGATGCGCTCGCCAGCCCTTTCGATTGCCACTTCAAGGATCGAGTACTCCCAGATACCTGCGACCTTCTTCGCCTTCACATAAATCGTTCCAGCGCCATTGGGGCCGGATATCGGTATGGCAAGATCCGCAGAGCCTGATGGCCCATTCACTTCAAGAGTGCCGCTCCATATAAAACCCTCCTTGATTGGTGTGCCCAGGGCGGTAGTTACGCGTTCTTCGGATTTAGCCTTTTCAACAGCCTCGGCTTGGACAATCGAAGACGTTGCCATGAAATAAGTAAGCACCAGTACCGCGGCACCCAGAAACAGTGGCGTCGCTATCGCAGCCAGAATTATTACTATCCATATTCGTCTGCGCTTCTTGAGGTGAGGTGCCGTGTCCAACTCCATACTGCACATAGCTGACATTCCTTTTTCCTTCGTTGTCCCTGACCGTAATCCCTGATTAATCCGCCGGCCCCTGAAATCATAGGCGAAGGATACTTTATTGTCGTGGAATAGTGTAACTCGGATTTAGATCGTGAACCCGCTCGCTGGCGCTCGGGGCTCGGATTTGGGCCGCGGGGCACTTGTGGATCAGACGCTGGAATGTAAGCTGATACGCGGATCAAAACACGTAACCCGAAACGAGCTTGGGACGTCATCGTGAGCACCAGCAAACCGAAACGCATTCTCATCGGCAAGGTCGGACTCGACGGACACGATCGCGGCGCCAAGTTCATCGTGCGCGCCCTGCGTAACGCCGGCTATGAGGTCATTTACACCGGCATCCGCCGCACGCCGGAGCAAATCGTCCGCACGGCGATCGACGAGGACGTGGACGCCATCGGCCTGAGCCTGCTGAGCGGAGCCCACAACGAACTCTGCGCCCGCATCGCGGAGCTGCTCAAGGCCGAGGGTACCGAGACCATGGCCCTGTTCGTGGGTGGGATCATCCCCGCCGAGGATATTCCGCAACTCCAGTCTCTGGGTTTTAAGCACGTATTCACGCCGGGTACGCCCCTGTCGCGGATTCTGGCGGACCTGGAGACCGAACTGGCGTGTGGGGCGTGAAGGGCTCGCGGGAAACCAGTTGTCGGCTCGCGCTCGTGTGGGCAATTCTCGGCAAAAGTCCCCGGCGGGCAACTGAAAACTGAAGACCAGCACCATGGACACGCTCATTGAAAAAATACGCGCAGGTGATCGACGCTCCCTGGCGCGCGCCATGTCGCTGGTCGATAACGCGAACGATGCGTCGCGAGCGCTCAAGGATCGCCTGCGCCAACTGACCGGAAAGGTACCCTGGTGGGGTTTCACCGGCCCGCCCGGCGTTGGGAAATCGACTCTGATCGACGCGCTTATCACTGCACTTCGCGAACGGCAGCGCCGCGTCGGCGTGGTCGCCGTCGATCCGACCTCGCCGCTCTCGGACGGCGCGTTGCTGGGCGATCGCGTGCGCATGATGCGCCACGCCCTCGATCCAGACGTCTTCATCCGCTCGCTGGCGACGCATCATTGCGCGGGTGGCTTGTCGGATGCGACGCTGCACTGCGCGCGGCTGCTGGAGCTGGCGGGCTATGACCCGGTGTTGATCGAAACAGTCGGCGTCGGCCAGAGCGAAACCGACATCGCCGCCGTGGCGGATATTCGTGTGGTCATGTTGGGCCCCGGCTACGGCGACGACATTCAACTGATCAAGGCCGGCTTGCTGGAGATCGCCGACCTGATCGTCATCAACAAGTGCGACTTGCCCGAAGCCAACCGTTTGCTTCAGGAAGTACACGAGGAGTTCACTCAAACGTCCGCGGCGCGCGCCGACCGGCCAGCCGCTCAAGCCGATAACCGCGCCACCGTCGAGATCATCGGTATCGAAGCCAAGTCCGGCCGGGGCGTGGATCAACTGCTGACGAAGTTACTCGCGGCGGACGAAGCGGCTCGTAATCCTGAGCAACAAAAGCGCAATCAACAGCGGCGTGTACTCGGCGAGATCAAGCGTGGCGCGCTGTTAGTATGCGAGCAGGCGTTGGCGCGTGGCCTGGCCGATTCCGCCGGGCTGGATCTAGTAGCCAAACTACAGAGCGGCGAACTCGCGCTGGACGATGTTGTCAATAAGCAGTTATCACGCATCAGCGACAAAGCTCGGCATAGTCCGCCGACACCAGATAACTGACAAGTAGTATTCAACGACTGGGATTACGATTATGCCCGATTCTCTGGAACCACACTTTGAGCGCTGGAAAGCGGACACGCTGGCCCCATCAGCAGCCAAGCTGCCGGAACAGCCCGAACGCACGATTACCGTATCGGGTCGGCCCGTCGAGACACTCTACGGTCCGCAAGACGTATCGAGTGATACGAGTAGCCAGGATTATCTCAGCCGGCTGGGTTTCCCGGGCGAGTTCCCATTTACGCGCGGCGTGCAACCGACCATGTACCGCTCGCGCTTCTGGACCATGCGGCAATACGCCGGCTTTGCCTCCGCCGAGGAAACCAACCAACGCTACCGTTTCCTGCTGGAACACGGGCAGACCGGATTGAGCGTGGCGTTCGACCTGCCGACGCAGATCGGGTACGACAGCGACCATCCCCTGGCGGCGGGGGAAGTCGGTAAGGTGGGTGTGGCGATCGATACCCTGGCCGACATGGAGATCCTCTTCGATTCCATCCCGCTGGAGAAGGTCTCGACCTCCATGACGATTAACGCGCCCGCCGCCGTCCTGCTGGCCATGTACATCGCTGTCGGCGCCAAGCAGGGCGTCGCCGCCGACCAGCTTACGGGTACGATCCAGAACGATGTCCTCAAGGAATACATCGCGCGCGGGACGCACATTTTCCCCCCGGCGCCCTCGTTGCGGCTGATCACCAACATCTTCGCATATGCCGCCGAGCACGTGCCGCGCTTCAACACCATCAGCGTGAGTGGCTATCACATCCGTGAGGCGGGCTCCACCGCTTCCCAGGAGATTGGTTTTACACTCGCGGATGGCATTGAGTACGTGCAAGCGGCTGTGCAGGCCGGTCTCGACGTGGACCGCTTCGCGCCGCGTGTCGCATTTTTCTTCGGTGCGATGACGGACGTGCTGGAAGAGGTCGCCAAGTTCCGCGCTGCTCGCCGGCTGTGGGCGCGGATTATGAAAGAGCGCTTTGGGGCGAAGAATCCGCGTAGTTGCATGCTGCGCTTTCACACGCAAACCTGCGGCGCCACGCTCACGGCCCAACAGGTGGACAACAACGTCGTGCGCGTGGCGCTCCAGGCGCTCGGCGCGGTCCTCGGCGGAACCCAGTCGCTGCACACCAACAGCCGCGACGAAGCCCTGGCCCTGCCCTCCGAGGAAGCCGTCCAGGTCGCCTTGCGGACGCAACAGGTTATCGCCCACGAATCAGGCGTGGCTCACACGGTCGATCCGCTCGCCGGCAGTTATTACGTCGAAACGCTCACGGATCAGATCGAGTCCGAAGCGGAGGAATACATCAAGAAGATCGACGAGCTGGGCGGGATGGTGCGCGCCATCGAGCAGCACTATCCGCAGAGCGAGATCGAACGGTCGGCGTACCGTTATCAACAGGAGATAGAGCGTGGCGAACGTGTCATCGTCGGCGTGAATCGTTACACGGTGGCCGATGAGCCGCGGCCCGCGATTCTAAGGATCGATCCGGAATCCACGCGACGTCAACTCGAACGGCTTAACCAGGTCCGGACGCAGCGCGACGCGGCGGCCGTTACGCAGGCGCTCGACCGGCTCGAAGCCGCGGCCCGCGGTGACGAAAACCTGATGCCCCTGATTCTAAACGCGGTACAAGCCTACGCCTCCGTCGGCGAGATCTGCGACCGCTTGCGCAACATCTTCGGCGAGTACGAGGAAGACACGAGTATTTGAGGCCCGCCATGAATTTGCCATCCCAAATCGATCACCTCGGCCTGGCGGTCCACTCAATCGCGGAAGCGAGCCGGTTATACCGCGACGTGTTGGGCTTAACCTGCACGGGGACCGAAGAAGTCCCAGAACAGAAAGTGCGGGTGGCGTTCTTCCCGATTGGCGAAGTCCGGGTCGAGCTGCTTGAGCCGACCGCCGACGACAGCCCGATCGCCAACTTTCTGAAGAAGCGCGGTCCCGGATTGCATCATGTCGCCTACCGCGTTCAGAATCTCGCGGCTACGCTAGTCGCCCTCAAAACCGCCGGCATCCAGCTCATCGATGAGACCCCCCGTAACGGAGCCCACGGCATGAAGATCGCCTTCGCCCACCCCAAAAGCACCGGCGGCGTATTGACCGAATTCTGTCAGGCCGTGAGATAGGGGCATAACGAGCCGGGGCTTTGTCGAAGTCTCGCCCTCCCTACCGCCACCAGACGATATTCCGAATTCACCCGAGGCGGCACTTTTCTGAACAACCTCCATACCAGAACCGATAAAGAAGCGTAGCGCGCCGGCGTGCATATCGAGGCCTAAAATCTGGTAGGGCGCGCACAGGCAGAAGGCCATGGTGAATGCGGTTACGGATATTGATGTCGTCCAACACAAGGGTTTTACCCCCCGCAAATTCCCCGCGCGCTGGCATGATGCGGCCTATGCCCTGCACTGCCAGGCCTGGCCCACCGCCTGGGAGGGACAGCTCAGCCGGGAGCGCTTCATTGCCGAGCTTGAATGCGATCACGTTGATGTTCTTTATCAGGCTAACGGCAATAACGGAGCGTTGCTGGCGTACGTTAAGTGGAAGGCGACCGCCAGGTTTCGCGTAAGCCGCGATCAGTTATCAGACCCCGTGCTGCCATCACTACCCACCACCCCGCCGGGAGGCTACGTCTGTGCTTATGAAATCACCGCCACCGCTGATCCCACCTGGCGTGGGCTGGGCCGCCGCCTGCTGACCGAAACCATCAGCGGTTGGGAACGCACTCACCCCGCCGCGGTCTTCTGCACCTATTCACCGAAACGCAAGCTCACCTCGGTATTGCGGCGACTGGCGGAAGCCAGACAGTTTGATCAACCCGCGCTTACGCTTTTCACACACCGCGCCGGTGCCGCCGCCGCGCGCCACATCGATGACTGGCTCAACCGGTTAGGGCAACCGCTGGACGCATTCATCCGTCAGGAGATCATTCCCATCCCGGACGACCGGATCATGCCGCACCTGGCGGAGTTGGGCGGACGGTACGGTCGGGATGTGATCGACGGCGTCACCGCGGCGCTCGGGTTGGCGTACAACTTCGTGCTGCAAGCTCGTTCGGGCCAATTGGCCTGCGGGCCAGCCGCGTTCCATCGGGCGCTCGGCGCCGAGCATTGGCGACAGTACCCCGCCAGTGCGACGAACTGCGCTGATGCCCTGGGTCTGGTCGACCACTGGCGCTACAGCCACGATCCGGCGCGCCGCGAGCAGTGTGCCCAACTCTTCAAGCAGCAGCGCGCGGCCCGCGCGCAGCAGACCGCTGATCTGGATCAACTCATCGTTCTGGCCTGAGCAGCGCGTGCGCCGGCGGGACACACCATACAGATCTTCCAGCCAAGGACATGTTTCGTCTAAGGGAGGTCCCGCGCTACACGTTCAGGCAGTTGCGGCGTTTCACGCGTGATGGCCGCTTGACGGATTCCCCCTCGTTGGACAGTGGTTCCAGGATGACCTCTTCCTTGGGCTCCCAGCGCCGCAACTGACGTGTTTGCAGCTCGGCCAGTTGACCTCCACTCGCGACGTGTTCGAGCAACTCCGCGATTCTTCCGCCCAGATGGTCGACATCCACCGTCTCGTCCACGAATCCACGCCGCAGCAGCCAGGTTTCGTGCTGGAAGTCCGCCGCCACTCTGCGCCGCTGGAACTGCTCGACGACTCGTTTCCCGGAGAAGCCGATATTCATCGAGCCCATCACCACGATCATGTATTCGCCGCGCAGGCCGTAGCTGATCGCGGTGCCGCCGAGCGTGGGATCGGCGATGATCGATATGTGCGGTATGCCGGCCTCCTCCAGCTCGTTGAGCGCGTGCTGGACCTTGGGAATGTTGCGGTGCATGGAAGGCGTGCCTTCCTGCATCCGCGCCCCGCCGCCCAACGCGACCGTGACCAGTGGCGTGTGTAGCTCGAGCGCCTGTCGCGCGGCGTGGCGAAGTTTCTCACCAATCTCATCGCAGAGGCTGCTTCCGACCAGTCCGAAGTTGTTAATAGCCAGCACCACCGGGTGACCGCCAAACTTCGCCGATCCGGTGATCAAGCCGGAATGCAGGCCGGTTTTCTCAATGCCACGTTCCAGGGCCTCCTGGTACTGCGGAAACTGGAGTTGATCCACCGAACAATACGTAATGGTTTCCTCGAATTCGCGAAACGTCCCCTCATCCGTGAGTCGGCGAATCCAGTCGATCGGGTGCAATCGTTGGTTATTGTTGCCGCTGCCGTTGTAGTCCGGCGTGTCGATACTAGCCGGATCGCCATAACGCCGCTCCAACACATACTCGCGGATTTGAGCCCACTGAGTGCAGCTCAGAGCTTTGGCATCGCGGCCCAGGATCTTGCTGATGTAGTCCGCATCGCGCCTCGCCACCGCGTAGATCATCCGCGCCACATGCAAGCGTCCCTCCACTTCGGCGTTGATACTGGCCTCATCGCGCTTTGTGGCGGATTTGCTGCCCTCCCGCACCATATAGTCACCCAGGGTGTCGCGCAGCTTGACAAAAGCCTGATCCTGCTCGGCGGCGAGTTGGGCCAGCTTGTCGGCACTGCGCGCTTCGCCGGTCGTGCCCCACACACCCTGCGCGAAAAACCGAGCCCGGCGAGCAGCTTCCGCGGCCACGCCGCTCAGTCCCATGATCTCCTTCACGTTCCGAGTCACCGCATCCTTACCCGCCGCCAGCAACTCACACGGATAACGATGCCCCGGATGCATCCCCTCCGGCACCACCTCATCCACTGTGTCCTGTCGCAAGGCATCCGCCGAGGTCAATTGCAGTCCATCCGCGGCTTTCCGGATCGACTCCGGGCTGCGATTGCGGAACAGGATCGACGCGCAGCCGCCCGGACTGATCACCATGTACGTCGCGTACTGATTCATGATCGTGCGGTTCGTCGGCGTGATGGCGATCGCCCCCCCACTGGCACCCAGGCTGATAATGTACGCCAGGTTGGGCGTGCGCAACGCCGTGGTCTTGTGAATCACCGCGTTGATCGCAAAGGCCTGGCCCTCTTCCTCCGAGTACTCCGACGGATCGGCACCGGGCGTGTCCACAAAGACCACCACCGGCCAGCCGCGCTGCTCGGCGATGTCCATAAAGTACACCGCCTTGCGGTAGCTGTCCGGGAAGCTCATGCCCTGGTTCCACCGCCGATACTCGGCACCCGGCAGTTGGAGCAGCTCGTCGCGTTGGGATGAGGGTCCGGTTTGTTGTCCGATAACGATGACATCGACCAGCTTACGGCCGATTTCGAGCTTGGCCTCGCCGGCGATTAACAAGTGGTCACCGCGCACGTCGGGATTGTAAGCCAGGCGCACGTCGCGGAATATGTAGCGCGTGTAGTCGAGTGCTTTGGGGCGCAGCGGGTGTCCGGAGAGCAGGAAGGTGTCGTACGCGCTCAGCTTGGGATAGACCGCGCGCTCCAGATCTGCCAGGCGGGCGAGCGTCTCCGCGTGGTCGGGACTATCCTTGGGCAGTGCCGCCAACTCATCATCGAGCGCGCAAATTTCCTTCTCGAAGGGTAGTATGAATGCCACTGTCGCTACTCAATCACATGGACCTCGGCCGCTGCTGCAAACCCCATCACAGCCACTCCTCGCACCCAGTATAGCCGAAACCGCCCAACTCCCGCCAGCGATTTGATGGGCGATGCCCATTCCACACCCGCGGCGGCCCGCCCAATCCGAGCGCCAGCGAGTGGGACAGGCTGAGGATCCAAGTGTCATTCCACCCGCTAACACTATCATATCTTCTTGGCGTCCTTGGCGCCCTCCGCGCCTTCTTGGTGGTTCTGTCCCCCAATCCTACAATACTACCAACGCCTCCTGGCCACCGGAAAGTTGAAGAAGGTCGCGCTTGTCGCCTGCATGCGCAAGCTTCTCACCATCCTCAATGCTATCCTCCGTAACAAAGAACCCTGGAGAACGCCGGCATGAAACACTTGACTTTCAACACAGCCGCTCAATCCTTTGGTTGTGGCCAGCGAGCCGCGCCAAGGTCCCCCCTCAAAGGGGAAACGGTCTAAGATACGGCCGACAGGGAGGTCGGGCTGCTACAGTCGTGGGATTAATCCTCGCTGGCGCTTCGGGCTCGGATTGGATCGGCCACTACAATTACGGCCAGCGAGACGCAAGCCGCTGCAGCCTGGCGGATTTGCGATTTCCTGCCTGTCTGGTTTAAGCTGTGTCGGCTTAGACCTGGAAGGAAACGGACCTATGACCGACTCAACCGAGGCACACGACAACATCCTGGCACGGATTTCCGCGTGCGTGCAGGCCGGCAAGGCTGACGCCGACACTAATATCCCGCTTGGCTCGCGGGGCCAGCCCGGCGTGGCGGAACTGGTCGCGCAAGCCGTCGATGAAGGCCTGTCGCCACAGTCAATCCTCAAGCAGGGCCTGATGGCCGGCTTGCAGGTGATCGGCCAAAAGTTCGCCGCCAACGAGGTGTTCATTCCGGAAGTGCTGATCGCGGCCCGTGCCATGCACGCCGGCGTGGACAGGCTCAAGCCGCTCTTCGCCGGTCAGGACATGTCCAGCCGCGGCGTGTTCGTCATCGGGACGGTGCGGGGCGATCTGCACGACATCGGCAAAAACCTGGTCGCCATGATGATGGCGGGCGCCGGCTGGCAGGTGGTCGACCTGGGTGTTGACTGCCAACCAGAGCAGTACATCGAAGCTCTCGAACAACACCCCGGCTGCGCGATCGGCCTGTCGGCCCTGCTGACGACGACGATGATGGCCATGCGCGAGACGGTGCAGGCCATTCGCGCGCGGCAACCGGACACCGTGATCCTGGTGGGCGGGGCTCCGGTCACGGACGAATTCGCCAGCAAGATCGGCGCCAGCGGCTACGCGCCCGATCCCGCCGCCGCCATCGCCCTGCTCGACCGACTATTACCAGCGGCTTAATTGATGACCAGCGAACCATCACCACCGGCGGGACTACCCATAGGCCACCAGCATGCCCGCCTGGACAGCGGCGAGCTGGCGCTGGACATGAACGAGCTGGCGCGCGCCATGGGATATCGGCAACTCGCCACAGACGCCGACGGCGCGGATCAGCGGCGTGTCATACCCGAGCACATGACGACGCTCGCGGCGGAGATGCTGTCCCGCGGCCGTGAGTTGCTCGAACCACAATGGCTCTGGGTGCCGGTTCCCGTGACGATCGACAGTAGTCGTGAGGTACTGACGTGTCGGCCGCCATTGAATGCCACCCTGGCCATCGGGAAGACGGTCCGCGTGCAACTGCGCGGCTGCCTGGCAATCGCGGCGTTCGTGGTCACGATCGGCGACCGCCTGGAGACCGAAGCACGTCGCCTGATGCAAGCCGGACAGCCGCTGGAGGGTTACGTCCTCGATGCAGTCGGCTCGCTGGCGGCGGAGGCCACGGCGGATGTGCTTGAAAAGCGCGTCGCGGCGGCGGTGACCGTAATGGATTGGAAGATCACCAACCGGTTCAGCCCGGGCTATTGTTCGTGGGAAACGGCCGACCAACGAGCGCTGTTCAAACTGTTCCCGGAGCGGCCGGTGGGCGTGACGCTGAGCAAGTCGGCGCTCATGACGCCGATCAAGAGTATCAGCGGCTTGATCGGGCTAGGCGCGGACGTTGAATATCGGCCATACCCCTGCGAATTCTGCACGCTGACCACCTGTCATCAGCGGCTGACGGAGGCGCGGCTGGGCACTGATACCCTCAGCAGCCGAGGCTGACTCTTCAGCATCCACTCTGTCAAGAACGGCAAGCTGGCCGTTGACATGGCCCTCATGGCGGCGAATGGGAGGTATGCCGGCGATCCCAGTCACCCGTTTGACATCATCCTGATGGACATGCAGATGCCCGTCATAGGTCAGGGTCAGAAAAGGGGTCAGAAAAGGTGTCAGGAAGATTTTCTTGGTCAGAAAAGGTGTCAGGAAGATTTTCTTGACCTTGCCGGCGGTTCGGGTAGAATCTGGGCATGGGACGGCCGCCACGCATCACGGAGCCGGGTCTTGCCTATCACGTCCTGAATCGGCGTGTGATGCGTCTGCCTCTGTTTCTCAAAGACGATGATTATCTCGCCTTTGAACGCGTGCTGGCCAAATCTCTGTCCCGGCCCGACGCGCCACGACTGCTCGCCTGGTGCTTGATGCCAAATCACTGGCACCTCGTGGTCCACGCGGGGCACCAGACCGACTTGTCCGCCTGGATGCAGTGGGTGACGGTTACGCACACGCATCGCTGGCACGCCCATACCCATACGACCGGTGAGGGGCCGTTGTATCAGGGCCGCTTCAAGAGCTTTCCAATACAGACGGATGACCATTTCCTGGCGGCTTGCCGCTACGTGGAGGCCAATGCCAAGCGGGCCAACCTTGTGAAGCGCGCGGAGCGGTGGCGCTGGGCCAGTCTGTGGACGAGGCGTCGTAGCGGGTCGGAACTGAAACGCTGGGCGCAGCGCTGGCCGGTCTCACGGCCGCGGAACTGGTTGGCGCAAGTGAACGGATCGATGGATGAGGAATCGCTGGCCGCTGTTCGGCGGTCGGTCACCCGGGGCGTTCCACTGGGCGCCGAATCCTGGCGGGCGCGGATCGCGCATCGCCTCGGCCTCGACATCACGCTCCGCCCCCGCGGCCGCCCACGGAAAGAACCAGAAAATTCATCCTGACACCTTTTCTGATTGATTGTTTTCTCAACACAACAGATGACACCAACAGAGAGCTGACACTTGGGTCGACGACGGAAAATGAAAACGCCGATGGCCGCCAGGCACGTCGACTATTCCACCGCGGCCATCCCGCGCAGCGAAAGCGATCTGTACGCGCTGCTTGAGAACACCGACACGCCGCTGCTGCTGGTCCTCGACCGCGTGCAGGATCCCCACAACCTCGGAGCCTGTCTGCGTACCGCGGATGCGGCGGGTGTACACGCCGTCATCGCACCGAAGAACCGCGCCGTTGCCCTGACCGATACCGTCCGCCGTGTGGCCGCGGGGGGGGCGGAGCAGGTGCCTTTCGTCCAGGTCACCAACTTGGCACGCACGCTTGGCGAGTTGAAAGGCGAAGGCATCCGAATCGTCGGCACTGCGGACGAGGCCAAGGGAACACTCTACGACTGCGATCTGACCGGCCCGCTGGCGTTTGTGATGGGATTCGAAGGCTCCGGCTTGCGCCGGCTAACGCTCGAGCATTGCGACGAACTCGTGCGGATTCCGATGTCCGGCACGGTCGAGTGCCTGAACGTTTCGGTCGCCACCGGCGTGTGCTTGTTCGAAGCCCACCGGCAACGAAGGCTGGCCGCCCGGGGAAGCTAAAAGGGGATAGAAGCTAAAAGGGGGAAGCTCTCTAAAAGGGGATACTCTCTAAAAGGGGATAAGTACAATTATAGGATGATTGGAAGCTAAAAGGGGATAAGTACAATTATTAGGATGATTGTGATGTGCGGAGTCTGTTTGCCTTGGAGTTTCTGTCATGTTCAGGCGATGGGCCGACTTCTGCTCTAACGGCGAATGGTTGGCGGCGCGTGACCGGGATCGGCAGAAGTCACCGCTTTGTTCGAGGACTTTGTGGCTCACGCGCGGCTTTCGCTAGTCAGCGAGATCGGTCTCGTTCTGGCTGACTATCACGCCGAGACCCCGCGTGGCGAGTTCTAGTTATGGGAAGCTGTCCTGGGGAAGCTGGTGCAGATAAATGACCATTACCAAGTAGTGAACCAAGCCTACGCTGCTGGTTGCGCGTCGTCGAGTATTACCGTCGTTAACAGATTACATGTCATCCCATTAAAGGCCAACGGGCCGTGGTTAGCGGCCCGTCGGCGAGTGCGGTCGGAGGGGCAACCGCGTGCCTCCCTCTGGAGGCCCTTAATAAAGGTAGGAACATTTCGGTCTGATAACAGACCAAAGACTTCATAAACTGCTTTGATCCCACCGTCAAGTCTTTTTTATCAGACGTTTATGAGTGGCATGGACCCCAAATATCGAATCTGATATGCATGGCGATCGAAATACGCGAATCTGGCCCGGCAGCGATGCTTACTCCAGGTTTACATAAAGGAGGCAAGCCGGCCGGTCCAGGCTTACAGGAGATACCGAATGAGACCTGTGGTCAAGTTTTTAAGCAATGAGTTGATCGAACGGATCATAAGCGAGGCACGTGATATCCTGGTGGAACTGGGTGTCGAGATCCACAACCAGGATATCCTGACGCTGTTGGCCGAGCACGGGGCGCGCGTCGATCAGGCGTCCAAGCGCGCGTTCATCAGCGGGGATATCATCGACCGGGCCTTGCGGGACACGCCGTCAGCTTTCAACCTGTACGATGTCTTCGGCGACCAAACTCACAAACTGGCCGGCAATAATGTCCACTTCACTCCCGGCTCGGCGGCGATTTACATCCTGGACAGTCAGACGGACAAAATCCGTAAGCCGACCACCGCCGACTATGTGGACTATGTGAAGGTTGTGAGCCAGTGCGCCCACATCGCCTCGCAGAGTACGGCCCTGGTACCCACCGACGTCCATCAGAACATCTCCGACAGCTATCGGCTATACCTGAGTCTGCTGCATTGCGCCAAGCCGGTCGTAACCGGGGCGTTCACTATCGACGCCTTCAACATCATGCGCGATCTGCAACTGGCGGTACGCGGTTCCGCCGAGACGCTCAAGGAAAAGCCGCTGACGGTCTTCTCCTGCTGTCCGACGGCGCCGCTGAAGTGGAGCGATGTAACCTCGCAGAACGTCGTGGATTGTGCCAAATACTCGATCCCGGTGGAGTATATCTCGATGCCGCTGGCGGGCTTCGTGGCACCGGTCACGCTGGTCGGCTCGTTAGTGCAGCACACCGCCGAGACACTCAGCGGAGTGGTCATCAGCCAGTTGACGAATCCGGGCACGCCGGTGCTCTATGGCGGCTCGCCGGCGATCTTCGACGTGCGGTACGAAACCACGCCGATGGGCGCGGTCGAAACGATGATGATCGATTGTGCTTATAACGAGATTGGCAAGTATCTGGGTCTGCCCACGCAAGCCTATATCAGCTTGAGCGACGCCAAACAGCTCGATGCCCAGGCCGGGCTGGAATCCTCGATGGGCGCCACGCTGGCGGCTTTGGCCGGCATCAACAACATCTCCGGCCCCGGCATGCTCGATTTCGAGAGCTGCCTGAGCCTGGAGAAGCTGGTGCTCGACAACGAGATTTGTGGTATGACCTTGCGCCTGATCCAGGGTATCGAGCCCAAGGAGGACTTCCCCGCCCGCCCGCATTTTGAAGAGCTGCTGCGCGAGCAGCACCTGCTGATTTCCAAGCATACCCGGCGTTACCTGCGCGAGGAGCATTATATGCCCGGACCTACGATCGACCGGGCCAATCGTGCCCGTTGGCGGGAGGAGGGGGGACGGAGTCTGCATGCCCGGGCACAGGCGGAAGTGCAACGCCTGGTCGCCGAGTTCCAGCCACCCGGCTTGCCGGAAGAAATGCAGGCGGATCTCACCGAACGCATGAACGCCGAGGCCCGCCGTTGGGGTATGAACTCGCTGCCGTGCGTCAACGTATGATCCTGAATCATAGTGTAACTGAACTATCCCGACCGGCGTCAACGAGGGAATATCGGTAAGTTGTTGACTACTACACGATTTCTGACGGCTTCTCAGCCACGGCGATGTCTATACAATTTGTAACCTGGTGAAAGCTTTTGGCCGAGCCGCCGCGCTCGCTGGTTGATACGAAAATGATCCCGACCGAAATCCTGAAAAAAGTACGCCGGATTCAGATTCTGACCTCAGCGATGGTCAACGACGTCTTCGCCGGGCAGTATCACTCCGCCTTCAAGGGCCGCGGGATGGAGTTCGAGGAGGTGCGCGAATATCAGCCCGGCGACGATATCCGCACGATTGACTGGAACGTTACCGCCCGCACCGGCCGGCCATTTGTCAAGACCTACCGCGAAGAGCGCGAATTGACCGTGCTATTGGTGGTGGATGTCAGTGCTTCCCAGAGTTTCGGCACCCGTGAGCAGCTCAAGAGTGAGCTGGTGGCGGAGTTGGGGGCCACGCTGGCTTTTTCGGCCATCCAGAATAATGACAAGGTCGGGTTGATCCTGTTCACCGATCGCATCGAGCATTTCGTTCCGCCGCGCAAAGGCCCGCGGCATGTATTACGCGTGGTGCGGGAGTTGCTGTACCACCAACCGGCCGGTCGGCGGACCGACGTCGGCCTGGCACTGGAGTACGTCAGTCGCGTAATGACGCGGCGTTCGGTGGTGTTTGTCATCAGCGATTTCCAGACGCCGGACTTTACCGGTCAGTTGCAGATCGTCCGCCATCGGCACGATCTGATTCCCGTTATGGTGCGGGATGAACGTGAGTCGAACATGCCGCCGGTGCGTTACATCGAACTATTTGATCCCGAAACGAACGAGCAGTTGCTGGTCGATACCAGCTCGTGTGCCTTTCGGGCGCGTTATGGCATGCGGACCGCGCAGCGCCGCGAACGCTTACTGTCGGAACTGCGCCGCTTGCGGCTGGATGCGATTGAAGTCGCGACCGGCGAGTCTTTCGTCGATCCGCTCAGGCGTTTCTTCCGGCGCCGGGAGCGGCGACGATGAGTCACAAGAACCGAGCCCGAAGCGCCAGCGAGGATTTAGCGGCCGCTGCGCTATCGTGGCCTGAACCCTCGCTTGCGCTTCGGGCTCTGATTGAGTGGGCTCGGATTGGGGGGGCGTGGTTTAGATCCACGCTTGTATTTATCGTTCTGATTGGGCTGTTGGCGCTCGGCGGGTGCCGACCGGAGGCGGAGCCGGAATCGAATGTTGTCAGCGATCTGGCCGAGCGGGGGCCGTTGAGGTTCGAGGTCACGGTACAGCCCAAGGAGGTCCTGCTGGGCGATCCGATCGAAATGTCCCTGCGCATGCATGCCCCCGAGGATTATGTCGTATTGCTCCCAGAGGCGGACGAGTTGGGTGAGTTGGAGGTACGCGCCAGCGCTACCTCAGATCCACTCCCCACGGCGGACGGCGGACTCGATTGGCGGCGAACCTATACAGTGGATAGCTATTCCTCCGGCACGCTGGAGATCCCGCCACTGGTGGCTAAGTATGCCCGGCGGCCGGAAGAACCGGATGGCGAGCCTGAGTTCGACAGCGAACTCGTAACTGGAACCCTCAAGGTCGAGGTGCGCTCGGCTTTAACGTCTCAGGACAGCATGACAACGCCGCGCGATATCACTGGCACGCTTTCCCCACAGCGCCCGATGCGTGTCTGGCCCTGGGCAGTGGTTGTGGCAATCGTCGCGGGAGTGGTGTGTGCCGGGATATTGCTGTTACGCTGGTCACGCCGGCGACACACCCGGGCGCTACCGCCCATGTTGCCGGAAGTCTGGGCCTTGCGCATGCTAGGATTACTATTGCCGCAGCAAGTGGAGTCCGGCCAAGCCCGCGAGTTTTATTATTCTCTCAGTGAAGTGGTGCGGGCTTATATCGAGAAGAAATTCACCCTGGCCGCCCCGGAGATGACGACCGAGGAGTTTCTCGCCCTGCTGGCACGCGATCGGGCGGCCTTGCCCTATGACGCCGACCGCCTGCGAGACTTCATGGAAGCTTGCGACATAGTCAAATACGCCGCCTACGCGCCCCGCCGAGAGGATGCTGAAGGCGCCCTCCAGACGGCCCGGGCCTTTGTCAACGCCACGGCGGCGGCAGTGGAGCGAAGTCGCGCTGAAGCCACGCAGGCATCTGAAACTCATACGGGAGGGCAAGCCGCATGACACACGTGCACCTCCCCCTGACACCGGAGTCGGTCCTCTGGCCGCTACCCTGGGTATGGGCCTTGCTCCTGTTGTTGCTCCTGCCATTACTATGGATGCTATGGCAGTGGCGTTCGCGGCGGGCGGCCATACGTTTTTCCGATCTGTCCAATCTGCGGGCGGCGGGCGGTACCTGGTCACGCCGCATCCGCCTGATATTGCCGACCCTGCGTATCGCGGCTCTAGGCTGTCTGATTGTCGCCGTCGCCCGGCCACAACGGCCGGATGAATCCAACCAGATCTTTGCCGAGGGTATTGCGATTCAGATGGTGGTCGATACCTCGGGCAGCATGCGCTCGACTGATCTCTCACCACCAGATCGCCGTATGACGCGCCTGGATGTCGTCAAGGATGTGTTCCGACGTTTTGTGATGGGTGATGGTGAACTGCCGGGTCGGCCGAACGACCTGGTGGGCATGATCCGTTTTGCCCTCTATGCCGACAGCATTTGTCCGCTGACGCTGGATCATGATTCCCTGTTGAAGATCCTCGGCGATACGCACCTGTCGCAGGGGCGCGAGGGCGAAAACACCGCCATCGGCGACGCCCTGGCCCTGGCGGTCGAGCGGCTGAAAGACCTGCAACGCACGGCGGGCTCGGGCCAGCAACACATCATCACCAGCCGCGTGATCATTCTGCTGACCGACGGCGAGAACAACGCCGGCATGGTGACTCCCGAGCAGGCCGGCGAGTTGGCC
Source organism: Planctomycetota bacterium (assembly GCA_043820985.1). GTDB lineage: Bacteria > Planctomycetota > Phycisphaerae > UBA1845 > Fen-1342 > JAAYXS01. The sequence goes on along the minus strand of JBDRDH010000006.1, from coordinate 28,443 downwards.
GCTACCTATGGCATCAAGGTGTACACCATCCTGGCCGGTACCGGGCAGATGCGCGGGCCGTTTCGCCGACAGGTTGACGATCGCCCGCTGCAATACGTGGCCGAGGTGACCAGTGGCAAGCACTTCCGCGCCCACGATCAGGAATCGCTGGCCGGAATTTACGCCGAGATTGACGAGCTGGAACGTACCAAAACGGAGGAACGCAGCTTTGTACATTGGGGCGAACTGGCCCGCCCCTGGCTGGTCGCGGCGTTTATCTGTCTCGGCTTGCAGACGTTCCTGGATGCGACAAGGTTAAGGAAGATTCCTTAGTGGTGAAAATCACGTGAGTAACCTTGAATACAACGAAACTTGGTTGCACCTGTTATGGGCTGTGCCGGTGATCGCGCTGGTCGGTTTCTACGGCATCTGGCAACGGCGCCGGGCGCTGCGCATGTTTGCGTCTTCGCATCTGCTGACTCAACTGGCGCCGCCGCTGCGCTGGGGGCGCCCGCTCATCAGGTTAGCGCTTATCACGGTCAGCCTGCTGCTGATGGTGACGGCCATTATCAATCCCCGCTGGGGTGAACGGGAGCAGCAGGTCGCCCGGCGCAATATTGACGTCATGGTGTTGTTGGATGTTTCGCGTTCCATGCTGGCCGAGGATATCAATCCCAATCGCCTCGAACGCGCCAAGTTCTCCATCCGTGAGGACCTCATCCCGGCCCTGGGCGGTGACCGCATTGGCTTGATTACCTTCGCCGGCGTGCCCTCGCTCGAGTGCCCGATTACCAACGACTATGGCTTCTTCCGCCTGGCCCTGGCTGACGTCAGCACACAAAGCTCGCCACGTGGCGGAACCTTGATCGGCGACGCCATCCGCATGGCCGCCGAGGGTTTCCCCGACAAGCTCAACACGCACAAGATCATTGTCCTGATCACCGACGGTGAAGACCACGAGAGTTACCCGGTCGAGGCCGCCAGCGCGATCTGGAAAGACCACGAGGTACCGATCGTGGCGGTCGCGCTGGGTGACGAGCGCGAAGGCGCCCGCATCCCGCTCAAATCCGGTAAGGATCAATATCTGGAGTATGAGGGACAGGTCGTCTGGACGCGGGCGAATTTTGACGATCTGCGCCGGATCGCCGCGGTTTCCGACCTGAACGCATTCGTGCCGGTCGGTACCCGCAACTTCGACCTGGGCGAAGTCTATCGCCAGGTGGTCGTCCCGAAGATCAACTACCACACTCAGTTGGACAGCGAGGCGGTACCGCTGCCTTCGCGTTACCATGGCTTCGCGCTGCTGTCGTTACTGTTGCTGGTGATTGAATCAGTTTTGCGTGAGAGCGCGCGTCGATCAGCGCTTAACCGACTCACACACACGGAGTCAGGAGCAGCGGCATGATTAAGAGACTCCTTTGCTCGTATGTGCTACTGGCTGCCATACCCGCGGTCTGGGCTGATGCTACCGATGATTTGCTCCGCACAGGTCACGATCACTATGCCGCCGAGCAATATGCCGAGGCATTGGTGGCTTATGAAGAAGTCGCGGCGTCGATGGAAGGACCGCCGGTGGCCGAACTGCTGCACAATCAGGCCGCCGCTCAATTCAAGCTGGGCAATCTCGATGAGGCCCGCGAGTTGTGGGTGCGGGCGCTGGCTTTGAAAGATGCCGCGTTCGAGGCCCGCGCGCGTTATAACCTCGGGAACTGTGACTATACCCAGGCCCTGAGTGCCATGCAGAGCGGCGGTGAAGCGGGGGTGGGTGCGGCGGGCTTGCTGGAGCCACTCGAACGAGCCATGCGGCAGTACCACGATGCGATTCGTCTTGATCCCGGGCTCGCCGACGCACGTGCCAATCTCGAACTCGCTCATCAACTTAAGAAGATGATTGAGGAAAACGCGACGTCACAGCCACAATCGCAGCTCTCAAGCCAACAATCCGATCAGCAGGAACAGGACGAAAACCAGCAACAGTCGTCATCACAACCCTCTGATCAGCAATCCGAGCAGGAAAAATCCGAACAGGATGACGCACAGCAGTCGCCCACCTCACAACCCGAACAGCCCGAGGAGCAACCACCCAGCTCCCAACCGGAGAATCAGTCCCAACCGGAGCAACAACCGCAACCAGAGCAGGACCAGTCTGCTGAAGCTTCTGAGCAGGAAGCCCAGCCGGTAAATCTGACCCGCGAGGAAGCCGAGCGTCTGCTACAAATGATCCGGGATGCCGAGCAAGCCCGCCGGCAGGCCCTGCGCGCGCGTGAAGCCGCCAGGCACAAACCGGTCAAGCGGGATTGGTAGGGGAGGCAGAAGGCAACCAGGCAACGAGGGGCTGGGATGGGGGTGGTGTGTGGGATTACTGGGGGTTTGGTTGCCGAATTGATGGAAGGGGGGTAAAAATCACCATTGATGGAGCGCCGATAGTCGTGTTTTGCGGCTCATCCTTTCAAGAACCTGGTAGGTGATTAGGGAGACACAGCCATGATGTCAGATCGCGTCAAGCAGATTCTGAGTTGGTATGAGGCGGATAATCCGGGGACGCTCACCAACCTGCGCCGTCTGCTCGGTACGGGTACCCTGGCCGATACGGGGAAATTCGTTATCTTGCCGGTGGATCAGGGGGTTGAGCACGGACCCGCCCGCAGCTTCGCTCCCAATCCTCCCGGCTATAATCCACACTATCACTTTGAGTTGGCGCTGGAGGCCGGCTGTAATGCCTACGCCGCCCCGCTGGGTTTCCTCGAAGCCGGCGCGCGTACTTACGCCGGCGAGCTCCCGCTGATTCTCAAGATCAACAACAATAATTCTTTGTATACCGATGCGAATCCGCTGCAATCCATCACCGCTTCGATCGAACATGCTCTTCGATTGGGTTGCGTGGCGATCGGCTTCACGATCTACCCCGGTTCGACATACTCGACCGCGATGTACGAACAACTCCAGGTGGCTACGGAGGAAGCCAAATCCGTGGGCCTGGCGGTGGTGGTCTGGTCGTATCCGCGCGGCGAGCAGCTCAGCCAAGAAGGTGAGATGGCGGTTGACGTGTGTGCCTATGCCGCGCAGATTGCCTGCCAGATTGGCGCCCATATTGTCAAGGTCAAGCCGCCGACCGCGCACATCGAGCAGGATGCGGCCCGTAAGGTCTACGAGAAGTACAATATCCCGATCGGTACGCTGGCGGAACGCGTCAAGCACATCGTGCAAAGCGCCTTCGACGGTCGGCGCATCGTGATTTTCTCCGGCGGCGCGGCCAAGGGTGAAGATGCGATCTACGAAGGGGTTCGCGGCATACGTGACGGCGGTGGTTTCGGCTCGATCATTGGCCGCAACGCCTTCCAGCGTCCCAAGGCCGAGGCGCTGGCCATGCTCAAAAGAATCATGAACATCTACGCGGGTAAGGAATAGCAGTCTGGTGCGGAAGTCCTGTGGATGGGTGGCCCACCTCTTTAGAGGTGGGGGACGCGAATAGTTCACTGATTCGTGTTCCCCACGGCTAAAGCCATGGGCCACCCACCCGCTTGCGCTTCGGGATCGGATTTTGGGGGGTGCGGCGTTATGTGCCATTCGGGGTGCCATTCGGTGCCATTCGAATAATAGGAATAATAGAGGAATAATAGGGACGAATAATAGGGACTAATAATAGGTAATAATGGGTAATAATAGGGACAGTCACCTATTTCTCTTCGTGGGTAATAATAGGGACAGTCACCTATTTCTCTTCGTGAGAATAATAAGAATAAGGAATAATAGGGACAGTCACCTATTTCTCTTCGTGGCGTAGTTTACCACCAAGCTAAGGCACAATAATGCCGAGAAACGACGTGCTGTTTCGCCACGACCGACACAACATTCGATCCCGGTGTTTGTGCCATTCGTGCCATTCGGCGCCATTCGGGACAGTCACCTATTTCTCTTCACGATGTGGTGCCATTCGGGACTGCCATTCGTGCCATTCGGGACCGTGCCATTCGGGACAGTCACCTATTTCTCTTCACGGCCATTCGGGACAGTCACCTATTTCTCTTCACGATGGGTGGCCCACCTCTTTTAGTGCCATTCGGGACTGCCATTCGGGACGCCATTCGGGACAGTCACCTATTTCTCTTCACGATGGGTGGCCCACCTCTTTAGAGGTGGGGGACGCGAATAGTTCACTGATTCGTGTTCCCCACGGCTAAAGCCATGGGCCACCCACCCGCTTGCGCTTCGGGATCGGATTTTGGGGGGTAGGAATAATTGACACCATTCGGGACAGTCACCTATTTCTCTTCACGATGGGTGGCCCACCTCTTTAGAGGTGGAATAATAGGAATAATAGGAATAATAGGGACAATAATAGGGACAGTCACCTATTTCTCTTCGCGGCGTAGTTTACCACCAAGCTAAGGCACAATAATGCCGAGAAACGACGTGCTGTTTCGCCACGACCGACACAACATTCGATCCCGGTGTTTGAGAGGGTGAAATCTAGCGAGGGGACGAGTCTTCTCGTAACTTCTCATTTCTTAGTGCCTTCGTGTCTTCGTGGTGAAATCCGCCGTGGAATATGCCGGTCAGTTCCCCGCGCCCGGTTCAAATTGCATCAGGTAGTCAATAATGCGTACGCGCACGGCGGGATTCTTGCGCAATTCGAAATGTACGCCGTTGGGGATGTAATGAAAATCAAGTTCCACCAGATCCGCCACGCCGGCGGCGCGCAAGGCGCGGTAACGTGCTTCCAGCGCGCGGGTGTTGTCGACCAGATAGAAAGCGTCCAGCGTGCCGTGGATGAACAGCATCGGGCTCCGGAACTCCTCGAGCCGGCTGACCACGTCGAGCCGATTCCGGGTCGGCGAACCGGGAGCAATCTCCAGCATGGTCTGGCCAAGTTGTCCGTAACCGGCGTTGTGCGCGAACATGCCCGACAGCAACACATAGAACCAATAGCCGCCCACGAGCTGGTTCGGCTGAGTCAGGCCGCCCAGCGACACCATGGCGTCAACTTCACGCTCAAGGTTTAACAGGTTGACCACCGTCGCCCCCGACGAGTAACCCACCACGTAAATCCGCTCGATGCCGAGAAACTCCCGGCCACCCGACTCCAGCCAGTCCAGCACCTCCAGCGCATCAGCCAGATCCGCGTCGCCGTAGCTCGTATCGTACTCGGGCAGCACCACCGCCCAGGTCATGAAGCCCGCGTCGCGCAGGTCCTTGCCAAATACGTCGTAGTACGAGATAGCCGTTTCCAGCCCGCCGTTTCGATACGTGGTGGCCGCCCCGTCAAACAGCAAGACCAGCGCGCCGTTATGATCATCCAGGCTGGAGATATACCCCCCCACCGTTCCGTCGCGGCTGGCGCGCTCGATCCGCAGCCAGTACGCCTCATCCAGCTCGGGGCTGGTCAGGTCCGGTTCCCGCAACCGAAATTCGTCCAGCCCGGTCTCGAGTTGCAGCCGGGCGCGCGGGCCTTCCAGAATGGTGACCCGCTCTCCCACCGGGACGGCCTCGATGTTCAGCGGCATGAGCCATGACAGGCAGCCACCGCAGAACAGTCCGGCCATAGCCAGGGTAACCAGATATATCCACCGACCATCTGTAGCGGCCGACGGCTCACCGGCCGAGAGGCGGCTCGGCCGGAGCCTCACCCTCCCGCAACTCTGGAGCGTGGCTGATACCGCCTTCAAATCCACAACATATTGTGTGTCACTTTTCAATATCACGCGCCCCGCGCCATAACGCCGCCGAGGAGGTATACAACTGATCGAGCCGCTGTCGCAGGGCTTCGAATTGATCGGCGCTCCACATCACGCGCGTACGAATGGTGGCCACCACGCCGGCGGCTTTACCTTTCAGCGGATTACGATGGCGGAAGGAACGTGTGATCCGATCGGTGACCAGGTAGGTATTGATATTGGATTGCGTGGACAAGAGCTGTGCCAGCCGCAGGCCACCGGGCTCCGCCACATTGATCCAACTATCGAATGTCCCGGCGTTGGTCCCCGCCAGCCGCAGCAGGAACGCCATACACATCACCCCCTCTTCATCCCACACCGGTAACTGATACTCACAGGTGCATTGCGCCGGATAGCGCGCCGCGATAAACTCATCTTCCCGTACGTACATCTCTACCGCGGATTCGGTGGGAACCAGACATAGTGAATGCGGCGGAGCTTCCGTAACTCTCTTGGGCGGTGCCTGCTTCATGCCAACCTCAATTCTCCCCGGTTTTCCGCCAGGGGCTCAGTCCACGGTCTGGGCGGCCGCCGCCGCGGCGTCGGCCTCTGCCAATACTTCTTTCACACGATCTACGAGTGTATCCTGTCGGTCGCGCAGCTCCTCTAACCGCTCCTCGCAGAATTCCACTTCCGCCTGATGTGCCGCCTGTGCGTCAGCGGCCGCTTTCTCGAGTTTCTTGCGGGCCGTCTTGAGTCTTTTCTCCACTTCCAGCGCGGCATCGTTGACTTCCTTCGGCAGGGACGCCAGCTCGTCGCGCCAATACTGTCGCTCACTGCTCAGCAACTCGTACTCCGCACGCTCCGTGCGCTTGTCCGTCTGGACCACCTGTGGTTCCAGCACGCGCAGCCGTAGTTGGGCGTACCCGATGAAGTCGTTTCGGATGGCGGCTGACATCGTCCGCGGCGCCGTCAGGCGTGTATTCAACTCCGCGTCCAGACCAGCATCCAACACGTGCAATCCTGGCCGAGACGAGTCAAACTGCTCCACCTCCGCAAGTACCTCGCGATACAGCACAATCTGCTCCCGGACGCGCGCTTCGGCCCGCGATATGGATCTCTCCAGGGCGGTGCGCCCCCCTGCCAGGGCGTCCCATGCCCGGCGCACGAAATCCGCCCGCCCGGCATCCCGCGCAAACGACAGTCCGTCCGGAACAGCCTCCAACGCTTCCGCTAGCTCGTCGAGCAGTTCGGCGTGTGACAGAGCGTCAACCTCCTTCAATTCTTCCAGGCTCTTGAGCAACTCCGCCGGTGTGTTCAGCCGTTTTTCAAGATCCTCAATATGCGCAATTAGCGCGGCGCTGTCCTGCCAGCGTGGGTCGCCAGCCGCCCATAATGCTTCCGGTTTGATCGACTCAGTCAACAGGTTCATCTTACGACCGAGTGCCATCCTATAGCGCATGACCTCGTCCAGGTAGGCCTGCCCCGCCGGCCACGTTCGACGCACCTTACCGTCAAAGCGAGCAATCTCCAGGTAATACAGCAAGGCGTCCTCACTGGCCGGCGGCGGCGCGCAACCGAACGTGCCCATCGTCGCCCCCAGCAGGCCACCCAGTAAAAGCAATCCGAGTGCCGGTTTTCTCACCGCACAACCTCCTGCCACCACGGGCTACAAATTGCCCATCAGCAGATCCAGAGCCATGATCGCGACTCCGGTCAGGGCCGCACCCGCGATCACGCCGGCGCAGATGGACTCCTGGTTTTGCACGAACAGCTTGTTGGGGCGCTGTTCCGGACGGCTCCAGATCAGGCCGATCACCCAGAACACAAACGAACCCATGAACATCGCCAGGCAGATCTGGAAGGGAATCACAAACGCCAGGCCGATACCCACGCCGGACAACCAGAACTTGCCCTTGGTCTTGTCGCGCACGACCTCAAGTAGCACGCCTAACACGGCTCCTATCGCGGCGGCCCAAATCGCGCTAGTAAACAGCTCATCCAATCCACGCGTCAGGATCTTGGCGACTGCGATCCAGACTTGCGCTGCGGGAAACGAACGCTCCGTAGAGACCAGTCCCGCTGGATTGTTCCGCAGGAACAGCAGATAGAAAACCAGCACCGAGAAAACCGCGCCCGAAAACGCCCCGATCACGTGACCCATGGCCTGCAACCGTGGCTTGCCTCCCAGCATATACCCCGGCTTGATGTTCTGAATCAGGTTCGAAGCGCTACCGGCCACCTCGGCACTGATGCCGGCGGTGGCGATGTTGGTCGTGATATTGCCCGGGGCGATCCCGCCGTAAACCAACTGTGTGATCTTGCCGAGTGGACCGGTCGGTGTGATGGAGGTCAACGCCGTTGAGTTGACTCCAATCAGCGCGAAGAAAAACACCATCGGCACCGCAATGGCACCCATCCAGTATTCCACTCCAAAGAACCAGTTGGCGATGTAGACCACATAAGCACCGACGAAGGGCACGCCGATGACCGATACCCATAGCGGCAACTCGATATGCCGCAGACGATCCTCCGTGCGTTTCCGCCCGCCGCCCAGCAATCCCTTGAAGGCACTGATCAGCATCTGGGGTTTGCCGAAGAAGGAGTAGAGCGAGGCTGTAGTCATCAATGACACGCCGCACCACAGCGACCAGGCTGTGATCTCTCCGAAGCTGATCTGAAACTGCCCACCTGCTCCAATGTGGCCCATGACATCGCCCCGGTTAATCATGATCGGGACCAGCACGAAGTAATTGACTATCGCTCCCAATAGTAGCGAAGCTCCAGTGCGGATACCCATCAGCCCACCGGCCCCAATCATGGGAATGTCCAGCGCTGGCCGAATCGTCAATTGCTGCAAAGACGTGCCCAGGACGCTCGGTTCCCACCAGTCGAACTTGGCCGCCAGTGAGTAGTACCATTCATCCAGATATTCAGGGACATGCAGGAAGCCGAGCTTGATCTTCGCCATTTGCGTATGCAGCCAGCTCCACTGCCCCAATTGCAGAACGCCGGCGATAACACCAAAAACCACGAGCAGTCTGGCTGTCAGTGCTGAATTGCCGGATTCCTCGCTGTGCAGTGTATCCATCACCACGCCGGCCGCGCGGCCTTCGGGGAACGGCATCTGCTCCTGGTTGATGAACCGGCGTTTCAGCGGAAACGCGAACAGTACCCCCAATAGCGCCAGCCCCAGCAGCCACATGATCATCTGCCACCACGGTACCACGGTGTTGGTGATGATCATGTACGCCGCCATGCTGGCGATCAGCGGGCCATTCATGTATCCCGCCGCACAGGCGATCGATTGCAGGATGTTGCTTTCCAACACGTGGTAGTTGCGGCCGAACCCGACCTTGACCAGTGCCTTGAAGAAAACAAATGCCAGGATCACCGACGTAATCGCCACGCCCAGCGCCCAACCCGACTTGGCGCCCACGTACAGGTTGGTAATCGACAGCAACCCGCCCAGCAGGAAGCCCATCACGATCACCCGGAAGGTCATCTGCGGCACGTCGCCCTGGTACACGTTCTCCAGCCACCAGCGGTCCTTCTCCTCGACCGTCATGGTGCGGATCTGTTCTTCGCTCAGGTGTTTCAATGCCATGGATTTGTCACCTGTTAGGCCAAGTCATCTGATGCGTCATACGCCGTCAGGCGCGTCAGGTTTGTGGCATTCTTCGGTAAATGCCGGCGTCTGTCAAAGCATTGGAGCCACAGGCTGTGGGGCATACGGGTACAACGAGCCGTGGGCTTCAGCCCGCGCGGACACACGACCACCTCGATGACACAATTCCCTGAACGGGATCTTAACGCTCACTCCCGATCTCACTCGGCATCTTCACTGGAATAGGGGTAAAGTCCACTGAGCCGGTGGCCCGGTCGACGCCGACGCTGAAGTTGCGGTCGGCCCAGTTCGGATCGTCCGGCGGATCCAGCCAATGCTCGTTGTTCTTCAGCTCGCCCCAGTAGGTATCCGTACCACCGACGTCCAGGAACAGGCCGAGCGAGGTCGTGTCGGCGAAGTACGTACCGACACCGCCGCGGGCGCGGAAACCCTCGGCGTTCGCCGCAAAGCCGGGCTGCTCGCCGTGCTTCTTCTCACGCCGCTGCTCGACGTCGGTCTTGTATGTGTCGTCGCCGCCGATGTCGATCAGCATGGATACGCTGCGGTTGACCGAGTAGGACAGGCCGCCGCTATCCACGCTGTAGAGGTCATCGCCGCCGATGTTGAGCAGAAGGCCGATGGTGAAGTCGTGCGCCCAGGCGATCGAACTGTGCGAGTTTTCCTCGGCCAGGTGCTTATCGTTGCCGCCTTCGTCGATGCAGACCCCGATGCAGAAATGCGCCCCGGTACCCTGCGAGTACGCCACGCCGTGGTATTCGTCGTCACCACCGCGATCGTGCAGCACGCCGATGCCGAACCAGTAGCCGGTCCCCATGGCCCAGTTGCCGGAGGAGTAGTAGTCATCGCCACCGCCGTCCAGCAGCGCCCCCAATCCGCCGGCCCACGAGTGCCCGTCGGCCCCATCGCCGCGGCGACCCATCCCGCAGCCCTGGGCATTGGAGACACAGACGTCGAGATCAGGCGAATGATACGACGGACGGCCGGTAACGGAATGCTCCCGTACCGCAGTGTACTTGTCGTTGCCAGTGCGATCCGCCAAGACACCCACACCGGCCACGCCACCTAACCCCTGGCCGTCGGCCCAGATCTCGTACTTGTCGTCGCCGGCCACGTCGAGCAGCAGACCGACGCCGAAGTAGCCGCAGCCCTGGCCGCTATACTTGTTGGTGTAGGAATCGTTACCGTCCAGGTCCGCCAGTAACCCAAGCCCGAACTGGCCGACGCCCTGGGCGTAACGATCGGCCGCATAGCGGTCGTTTCCCTCTGCATCGATCAGCACGCCAACGCCGCACACGCCCGCACCCATCGCTGGCACGGCGGGAGTCGAGCCCCAGTAGTACGTGCCCTCTTCCGCGTAGTACGAGTCGTCCCCGGCCAAATCAAGCATCAGACTGATCGGGTGGGTCGCGGACGTGCCTGCAACAGGCCCCAGATAAAGGTCATTGCCCCCGAAATCAACAACCAGGAGCGAGTTCGTGCACTCCAAGCCCGTGTTGAATTCTGCCGGACTTCGGGCGATGTGGTCGTCGCTATCGGTCGGCGTCTTCACGTTGACCTGGCTCCTCAGTCGAATCCACCCCCATGGAGTCTCCCAGTCAAATCGGAAATCCGGTATCTCAGCTTCCCGCTCCACCTTCCACTTCTGCAATTTGATCCGCGCTAAATCCAGCCCATCGACACACTTCTGTGCCGCGTACCACATGCTGGCTTCGTCCCACGCCTTGGCCACGTCATCCATTTGCGGGCAGTAGTCATAGGCGTCGATCATCTCCATGCCGACGTTGTAGCGCGTCGCGACGATCCGGCGGTCGTCGCCGTCCACGTTGCGAAACGCCAGCTCAACCCAGTAATGCGCGTCTATGATGTTCAGCACGAGCTGTCCGAGGATCGGGCTCACGCCTTCCGGCAGTACCTTGATCCGCTCGGCGAGTTCCTCCGCAATCTTCGGATACGGCAGCTCCATGCCGAACGTGTTCGGCCGCGTCGTGCGGCGAGCCGCTTCGTACAGCTTCAGGATCGCTTCATCCAGCGGCATCTCGGGCGCCAGGACGTTCGCCGTGTATCCACGGAAGCCGCCGAACTTCGGGTCGATCCCCAACCCCTGCACGGCCTGGAACAGCGCCCGGCTGTTGCTGCCCACGTCCTCCTTCGCCAGCTCCTCCGGATCGAGCTTTTCCCACGCCGTCTGCCCCAGCGAGCGCGTGAACGTGACCGTATCCAGCGGTTCGGCGAACAGCGCATCGAACGCCCGCAGCTTGTACGGCACGTCCGCCGGAAAACGCGGCCACCAGCCCTTCGGCGTCCAGCCCAGATCAGCCCGCCGCAGTCCGGCCAACGCCAGGGCCTCGTCAAGCGCGTCAGGTTCAGCAGTGAATGCGTAAGGCGTGCTCAATAAAACCGCGCTAACCGCCAGCAATAATGCCTTTTTCATCGCATCACCTCGTAAGCACGTACAATCAGAGCCGCGACCTGATCAGAGCCGCGACCGTCAGGGAGCGGGGTCCGCTAACCGTCCCCCCTACCAGGGGGGACCACAGGGGGGTCGTCACTCGACGACCGAACTTCAACCCTCCCCCGTCCCCTCCCTGCCAGGGAGGGGGGTTGGAGTGGCTACGGCGCGACCACGCGAAAATCGACCACTACCGGCAAGTGATCGAACTTCCGGCCGTACTTGTCCAGCGTGACGTCAAACTTCTCCAGCCGCGCTTTGAGCAGCTCATCGCTCGACATCGTCGTCGTGTTCAGCACGAACTTATGCACATCCCGCACTACGCAATCGGAGTAAATCACGTAGTCCAACCGATTTGGCAACCATTGACTAGTGTCGTCGCGCCAGGTGTAGTCATCCGGACCCACCGCGTTATGCAGCGGATGCGCATCGGTCAGCTCACTGCCGTCCCAATCCGGTGCCGCATCGGCCCCATACTTGTCTTCGTTGATAATGTCGCCGGTCAAGACCGTCACCAGCGGCCGCGGCCCCTCGACCAGGTTCAGATCACCAACGATGAATATCGCCGTATTCCGTGGCAGATCGACCTTGCCACCGGGGCTGCGTGCGTCGCGCAGCCAGCTTACCAACGCATCGGCCTGCGTCTGTCGCCGCTCCTGGCTGCCCGCCTGGCTGTTGCTCTTGAAATGATTGTTGAGCACGTAGGCATCGATCGCAAAACGCTCGTCCGGCAGGTCAACCAGGGCCATGGCCGGATCGCGATAGCTCGGCGGATCGAGCGTGTCGGCCGTCATGCTCAGCGGATACGGCGACAAAATCACATTGCTGGCACCCTTGTACGCATGCCACACCTGCCCATCCGGCCGCGGGTCGATGGCGTTCATCAATTCGACCACGTCCTCAAGAGTCTTCTTCGGCCCCTCGTCATACGTGCTGCCGATCTCCTGCAAGTTCAAAATGTCCGGATCGAGCGCCTTGACCACGCGCTGGAACTTCTCGGCGCAGCTCTGGCTCTTGTCGGGAAAGATCTTGTCCCAGTTGATATTGTAGCTGACTACGCGTAAGTCGCCGGCCTGCCGCCGATCGATGAACGTGCCCGTCTTCACACCAACCGGCTCCGGTGCGTACGTTTCCATCGCCGCGGTCAATTCCAGAGGGACCGGGGCGACCTCTTTTGGTGTTTGCGGCGGCGCGGACACGCGTTGCGGCTGACGCTCACAGGCCCACAAGCTGGCCATTAGAGCAACCACAATCACCAGCGCGACTTCGAGAAAGCCGCGGTGTTTCGGGAGGGCGAGCCTCCCGGCGAGCCGCGGCTCGGCCGGAGCCTCGCCCTCCCACCAGATGCCAGGATCATCTTGAATACGCACTGGTCTGCCCCACTGCAATCCACGTTGACGTAAATGGCTCTTCATGATTACACCTCCGTCACTCCACCCCCGCTACCGCCTTGAGCATGTGCATGCATATCAGGCCGGCGTACGTGCCAAGTACGTAGCCCGCCACCGCCAGTAGCGCCCCTACCGGCGCCAGGGAGGGATGATACGCCGCCGCCACTACCGGTGCACTCGCCGCACCGCCAATGTTCGACTGTGATCCGACTGCGACGAAAAAGATCGGGGCCTTGATCAGGTAACCGACCGTCAGCATCACCGCCACGTGGATCGAGATCCAGATGAAACCGGTCACAAAGAACGCCGGGTGCTTCACGATTTCCGTGAAATCCGCCCCGGCCCCGATGCAGGCCACCAACAGATAAAGCAGCACCGAGCCAATCTTCGACGCCCCCGCCCCCTCCAGATTCCGCGCCCGCGTCAGTGACAGCACGATACCAATGGTCGTCACAAAAATGTACTTCCAGGTCGAGGCCCCCAGGCTCGTGCATAAAAACCTCCCGACCGGATACCACCAGCCTTGCGCCGCTGGGACCTGTGCCAACGCCGCCGAATTCTCCCTCACCGCCAGATCAATCCCATGTACCACGTCAAGAACATCCATGGACTTGACCGTCTCCGACGTGGCATACAGCCCCGTGGCCACACCACGCACCAATTCTTCTTGAGCCACAAAGATCCACTCGCCACCACCGGGTATCACGTCGAGACTGAAAAACTGGCAGAACCGGTACTCAGCGGCCTGCTGGGCGGAGAGCACCGCCAATGCGGATACGTCATTCTCCAGGGCCGCGTCGATCATGTGTCGCACGTCGCCCAGCGCCATTTCAGCAAACACCCCCGGCTGGGCCAATGCTCCAGCGGCTACTTCCCGCACCACAACTGAAGTACCAGCGAACACTTCCTTCCCCACCGCGTAACTGATCCAGCTCGCCACGAAGCCCAGACCGACGATCATCATCAGGTCCGGCAACGTCGCCACGCGATTCACTCTGGCCTGGAAATTGGTCAGCCGTACTTCCAGGTCCCGGATGGCCTGGGCGTTGGCCCCAGTGGCGCGGTCGATGCGGTGCTGATGCCCGGACAAGTACAGCAGCACCGCCATCCAGATGCTGGCCACAAACACATCCGGGATGACCATCAGCCCCATCATCTTGTCAGAGGCTCCCGCGATATCGCCCAGCGCGACGAAGTTAGCCCCTCCGCCAATCCAACTGCCGGCCAGGGCAGTCAAGCCCTTCCAGGCATCCTCCGGCAGCCAATGCTGACAGATCAGCAGCGCCACCGGCCCGCCGACCACGATGCTCGCCGTTCCCGTCAGCAGCATGATCACCGCCTTGGGCCCCAGGCGAATGATGCCCGGCAGGTCCAGCGACAGAATCAGCAGCAGCAGCGCCGCCGGCAGGACGAACGCCTTGATCCAGGTATAAAGCCCTGATTCAGAGGGTAACACCCCCATTGTTGTCAACGCCGTCGGCACGAAATAGCAGAACACGAGTGCTGGCACGACTTTGAACAGCCGTCCGATAACCGGATGCTGCGTGGCCCAGAAGATCACCGCCAGCACGCCCAGCAACGCCGCCAGAATGCCCGCCGGATGCTCGATCATCGACATCCGCACCGGTTGGCTCGCGACGCCGGCTTCCGCCAGCAATGTCAGACAGGGGGTGAGTTGATCAGGTGTGGGGAACATCCAGGAATTCATACTGGATCAGCTTGCTCGCGTCCAGCGCTCAGCATGACTCAACGCAGATACGCCAGCGCCCGGCGAAACAGCGCTAATCCGTCCCCCTCCTCTCGCGCTTTACACGAAGTCCAGGCTGGATGTTGCGTTGCCGCGACAAACCGCTCCGGGTGCGGCATCAGTCCCAGCACACGCCCGGTCTCATCCGTCAGACCGGCAATATCACCATCGCTGCCATTCGGATTGTCCGGAGCACCCGGCGTTACACCCGCATCCGTCGGCGGCGATACATACGTAAGCGCGTTGTGTCCCCCGGCAACCGCCCGTTCCAGGGCCGCGGCATCAGCGAATAGTACCCGCCCCTCGCCATGCGCGATCGGCATCTCGTACTCGCGACCAGGTTCCAGAAACGCACAATCCGTAGTCATCGCCCGCAGATTCACCCAGCGATCCTGAAATCCGGCCGGTTCGTTGTAAGTAATCGTACAGACCGGCTCGGCCCCCGCATCCCCAAACGGCAGAAGCCCGGCCCGTACCAACACCTGGAAGCCGTTACAGATCCCTAAAATCAAGCCCCCGCGGTCAAGAAAGCCACGCAGTTCTTCCAAAAGATGACGCCGCAACTGCGCCGCCAGAATACGCCCAGCCGCGATATCATCGCCGTAACTGAAGCCGCCCGGAATTGTCAGAATTTGAAAGGTTTCAAGATATCCCGGATCGTCAATCACCTGCCGTACGTGCACCCGCTCCGCCCGGGCTCCCGCCAGTTCCCAGGCATACTGCGTCTCGAGGTCGCAGTTAATTCCGGCTGCACGGACTATAATCACACGCACTTGAGCCACAGGCATCCATCCTGCCTTTCTGTCATGCCCGGCGACCGTAATATATGAGCCCGCGGACATCTTGAATCGTATTGACCAAGCGAGGACAATTTAACCTAGGAATTGGGCCGTGTCTGCCCGGAGAAGAACATGAGGTACTTTTTGCTGGTCATGATCATCTGTCTGTTTGTCTGCCCGGCCAATGGCCAGGCTCTACAGAAAGATGAAAAAGATGAACCCCAGAAGATGTCGCGCCTGCGCCAAAACGTTGGTCGGCTGCTGGAGAGCTTCCAGGGACTTAGCGACTGGGAGACTCATAGCGGTTACATGCTCGACGCCATGGAGAAGGTCTACGCCCGCAACGCGTGGGACACCGAGTCTGATCTCTTTTCCCTGGACCTGATCCGCGAAATCAACACTGTCCCGCCCTGGGAAATGCAGGAGCGCTTCGACACCTTGATCGGGGCTGTCAGCGATCGTTACCTGCTTGATGCGGACCAGGAACAGAATTTACGCATTACAGCCATCCGCGAATCGAATGAACTTTTTCAGGTGCATTCCACGCGCATCATGCAATATGCGGTCGAAGCCATCCAAGCCCGCGCGGCCGGCGAACCCTTCACCGCCGAGAAGGTGGCCCGCTGGGCGGAACTTGCCCGCCCGGTCTACATGGACACCCGTACCCGCATGAACGCCGCCGCGACCCGTTTTATGGCTGATCTGGATCCTGACCAACAAGCCCTCATGCGCGAAGACCTCCAGGCCCTGAATCATCGGCTGGATGATGTTGATGAACTGGGGCAGCGCTGGGAGCGCGGCGAATGGGATCCAAGTGACTGGGGCCTGGAAGAGGATCCTATTCAACTAGCCGGCCAGGCTCAGGCCGCCGAGAAAGAAGTTGCCTCAAGCGACGCGGATAAGTCACCGGAAAAGACAGTTCAAACACCCCGGACCACCCGCCAGGTTACTACCAGAAAGCCGCCGCGCGCCGCCCCCGCCAGCCGCGTTCAGCCTACGGCCAGGAGCACGGCCCAACAGGGCAAACCGCCCACACCCGGCAACACCGAAAAAGCCAAAGCATCGACCGATAGCGCCGCCAAGCCCAGCAAAGCCAGCGGATCACCCAATGATCCCTGGGCTCAATACGTCGAGCGCTTCATCGCCAAATACAAACTTGATGAGTCACAGCAGGCCCGCGCCTGGAAGATATATCGTGACGTGCAAGCGCGCGGAGACAAGCTGCGCAAGCGCTACGACCAACTCACCGAAACCGCCCACCGGCGCGACAAGCCCACCGAAAAGTCCCCGGCTGGGACCGATGTCCGCCCGATCGAGAGTAAGCGCGATGACGACTTGAACCGCCTGTTCGAACAAATGAAACGCCGGCTGGAACGACTACCAACACGTACGCAGCGGCGCGACGCCACACCCGGCGATCTCGACAAGCCTGCTCGTAAAGTCCACCAGCCGGTGAATCCCGTCGAGAACGACGGCCCATAGCGCATATCAATACCAAGCGTAACGACCGACGACCGCCATTTGTGTGGGACCAGTTTTTAACCGGTCTGGATCCGATCGCGCGCGGACGTGGGCTGTTACAGATCAACGGCCGACCGGGACGTCGGCCGCTACTGCTTGACGGCCGCCACAGAGGGCGGCCGCTACACTTGGAATTGGCTCGCGCTATTCCTCGATGCTCAAAATCGGGCGCTCGTGCTTGGGGCGATATTTCTCGAGCAGCGCCCGCAACTTGGGCTGCTCAGGTCTGAGTTCCAGGGCAATGTGCCACGCTTCAACCGCTTCGTCGCGATAATCCACGCGCCCCGGATCGTTCAGATATTGGGTCATGCGTACCACTCCATAGCCGGCTCGGGCGGCGGCATTGCGCGGGTCGAGTGAGATGGCCTGTTGGTACCGCTCGGCGGCAGCGGTGTAATGCTCCTGCCGCCACAAACAATAGCCCAAACGCTCATGCGCGGCGGACAGGTTCGGATCCAGATCTATCGCAATCAGCAATGTACGGTGCGCTGTCTGCCAGCGCTGTTGCTGTAAGTAGACCGTCGCCATGTTGACTAGCACCGCCGGCTGTTGCGTGTCACATTCCAGCGACTCTTTATAAGCCTGCACCGCATCGTACGGCTGACCTTGGAGATGATAGATCGCCCCCAGGTTGCTCCAGGCACTGGCGTTGCCCGGCTCAATTTCAAGCGCCTGCTCATATGATCGTGCCGCCGCGTGCAGATCACCGATGCGATGGTGGCAATCCGCCAACCGTACCCGGGCCTCAAAATCGCCCGGCCGCAATTCACAAGCAATCAAATAAGCTCGCATGGCTTGTGAGACCCGGTTGAGCAGGCGATAGACTTCCCCCAGCTCGAAGATTGAAACGAAACTGTTGGGATCCAGCCGGACCGCGGTTTTCAGCGACTCCTCCGCCTCAGGTAGATCGCCGCTCTCCTTCAGGGCCACTCCCAGCTTGGTGTGCGCCTCGGCATAGTTCGGATCCAGTCGGACCGCTTCACGAAACTCCACCAGGGCAGCTTGAATGTTCTGGGCCGCCAAGGCGGCGTCACCATCAGCTAGCCGCACACGGGCCTGATTTCGTGACAGAGCACAGCCACTACCAGATAGCAGCAGGCACAACAGTAATCCGATTAATGACCGACTGGCTATGGATTGAATCACGCTGGCTCCCATGGACTCCCGCAAAACGTCGCCTTGCCCCGCGAACGGACCACGCCACCAATGGAAGTCATATCTTCTGTTTCACATCTACGCGCGTCAATGAGACGCACCAGTAGAGTACACCTCCGGCTACATAAATAATTATCGGATGTTCCAGGTAAATAGCTGTAATGAGCCCCCTGGACCACCGGAATATCCCGGCGTGATGTCACTCAGTCGCCACCTGCCGGCTGCGTCGCCGTCTGCCTGGAGGCCCACGCGGCCAGATATGATCCAGTCAACTCACGAACCAGTTCGTCCGTATCATTCTCCGCCAGCCGTTTGATCCGTGGCTCGGCAGCCGGCCCACGACGCTCACCCAACAAGCGCACCGCCATTAAACGTACCATCCAGTGTGAGTGTTCCAGGCAACTCTCGACCGCGCGCAGCATCGTGCTGTCCATCCCGGCAATCTGTAACGCGTCCAGAGCCCGCACCCGCAGTTCCCACGATTCGCTACTCAAAGCGGCCAGCAGAGCCTGGCTGATACGCTGGGACGGTACTGGCTCCGGCTGGTAGTTCAAGCGGCCCCGCTCCAGACGCTGCTGCTCACTCAGTAATTCGGCCAGCGCCTCGATAGCCCGGAAACGGGCCGCCTCGGATTCGTCTGTCAAGGCACTGAACATGGCGTGCAGCGCTTCTCGGCTGGTGCCCGCCGGTAAACGGTTGAAATATGCCGGCGGTAACGTTCGTCCACCCAAACCGGCCTGCCACTGCCCATCTGGTCCCAGCACCGGATCAAAGATCGTGCGCACCGTCACGCGTTGCGCTTGTTGTGGCGTCCGCCGCGATACGCGCCGGAGTGGACCAATGTCAATCGTTCGGCGGATCCTGACGGTCTGGCCGGGCTTGATCACTCGCCGGTGATCGAGATTGATCGTGAGCAAGTGTGCATATTCACGTTCCCGGTCACCTTCCAGTTGGAATGAGACTAAAAACACCGGATTAACCATCAGCTCCGGACCCAACGTGATTGGAAAGTCGGCCCGGTTGGTCAGCGCAAACCCGGCCCACCACGGTTCACCTGGACGCGGGCCGCGGTTTTCGATTACTACCTGGGCCTCGAAGAATTGCTCCGGGTTGCGGTGAAAGACGAGCACGTCATGGTTGAAGGCCGTTAATGCCGCCGAAATATCCGGGTACCGCTCCGCCGGCTGTGAAGTGGCCGGGTTCAGCCCCAGCTCGGCCAGTAGTTCGTGGGCCGGACCGCTGTCCGGTGGCATCTCGAGTTGAACGAGAATCTCCAAGGCCCGTGCGGTATCACCCGCCGCCTGTGCCCGTTTTGCCAATTGATAGGCGGCATAAGGATCGCGGGTGGCTATCGGGAGCAGTGTCTTCTCCGCCGCTTCTTCCTGCAAATTAGCCAATTGAGCCCAGCCCAACACGCGCCTGACGAATACATCCTCTGGCATCCGGGCCGCCGCCGACTCGGCCAGCATCAGCGCCCGTTGCGACTGCTTTTCGAGCGTGCAGTAAAACCAGGCCGCCTGGGTGATTTCATTAACCGGCCACTCGTCCGGATCCCGTAAAGCCGCGAAACGATCGGCCAGTTGCTTACGCACTTCATCTGCCTGGGCTGGATGATCCTGCTGAACATACAACCAATACAGAAACATACCCGCCTCGGCGGCTATCACCGGGTCAACCGTAATCGCCTCGCTGGCATACTGGACCGCCTGTGGCAAATCCCCGCGACTCTGGGCATGCCGCGCCAGTTGCAGCAAATGCGCTCCCGGCATGGGTAAGCCGGGATTGCTTCGCTGATATATCTCGACCGCGTGTTCGTAGAACCGCGCGGCCTCCTTATGAAAACCGTACCGGTCCAGCAGAGTGGCGACTTGCCAGGCTGTGTCCACATGGAATGGACTCAATTGCAAAAAGAGCAGCCCCGCCGCCAGACGCACGTGCGGCTCGGTATCATCCCCCAGCAGTTCCAGTTGCAACGCGGCCGCCTCGGGATTCAGGGGATCCAGTACCAGGGCCTGGCTGACGTGCTTGCGTACCGTATCGTGTTCCAGTTGACTCAGTGCCAGTCGGCCAAGTCGCACGTGCACCATGGCCTGCAATTCCGGACGCCCCGTGGTGGATTGCAACACCGTTGTCAACCACTCTTCTCGCCGCTCGATCGTCTGACAGCTATCCAGTCCAACCTGCAACCAGCGCGCGAACGCACCGACATGCTCCGGATCGACGGTCACCAGCCGCCGAACCATCTCGGCGGCCTCCTCCTTATCACCACGCAACACCGCCAGTTCGTGCAGCCACGCATAGGCATCCGTCAGACGTGGATCGAGCTTGACCGCCGCCCGCAACAGTGTGCGTACCTGCCGTACGTCACTAGCGGTTTGCTTACCACGGCAATTCAGACCATGGTCACGGGCCAGATCCAGAACCAGCTCGGCGGTGGTCAGGGAGGTCGTTCGCCCGGCGGCGCAGGTTGCCACCAGACACCCCAGCAGCCAGCAACTCCAGCCCATCTTTGGCAACATCCTGGTACCCATGCATATCTCCGGGCAGCGCGGTTCCTCGGCTAGTTTCATGAACCGAGACATCTCACGGATCAGTCGGCAGTCTGTGTGGCTGGTTCCAGTATCGCGTGCATCGAACCCCGGGAGCGCTCCAGGCGCCAATCCGCCCCATAAGCTCGAATCTGGCCGCGTTTGAACTCCGCCCGCTCAAAAACCGTGGTCTCAACGATCACGCGCCCCACTGTATCAACTTCACAAGCCATCTTATATGCCAACGTCACTGGATGATGAAACAACTTGCTCAGCATCTCGATCACGTAGTCATACGTATGATCGTCGTCGTCCAGCAACACAATGTGCCACAACGGCGTCAGGCGGGTTTCAGTTTGGGCCGCGGGCAGCACCGCGGTATTTTTTTCCAGCTCTTCATCCATGCTGCTGCTCCCTGCTCATCAACATCTCCCGTAGCATATCAGCCTGGCGGAAAAGATGTAACTGCCGCTGTGACCTGATATAATAAGAGCTTAAGGCCGCGCCGCGCGCGACGGCGCCATTTTATGCAAGGAGTCGTGGATGGCCACGGAACACCTGTCCGCCGACAAGGACAGCCCTTTCAGCAGTATCGACGAGATCCTTGAGGAGTTGCGCCAGGGACGCCTGATTGTCCTGGTCGATGACGAGGATCGCGAAAACGAGGGTGACCTGGTCTGTCCGGCCCAAGCCATCACGCCCGAGATCGTCAACTTCATGCTCCGCCATGGCCGTGGGACGCTCTGCATATCCCTCACCCGCACGCGCTGCACGCGGCTGCATCTACACCCCCAGGTACCCGTCAATACCACGCGCCTCGGGACCGCCTTTACCGTCACCATCGACGCCGCCCCGCATCTGGGAGTGACCACCGGCGTATCCGCCTGGGATCGTGCCATGACCATCCGCCACACCCTGGCCGAGGAGGCCGTACCGGAAGACTTCATCCGCCCCGGACACGTAAACCCGCTGATCGCCTCGCCGGGCGGCGTCCTGGTCCGCGCGGGACAAACCGAAGGCTCCGTGGATCTATGTCGCCTGGCCGGCTTGATGCCCGGCGCCGCCATCATCGAGGTCCTGAACGAAGACGGCACGATGGCGCGCGTGCCGGAGCTGACCAAATTCTGCCGCCAGCACAACTTGAAGATGTGTACCGTCGCCGCCCTGATCGAGTACCGCATGCGCCGCGAACGCCTGGTCGAACGCGTCGAGACCGTGCCGCTCAAGAACCAGTACGGCGACTGGCTGCTGATCGGGTACCGTTCGCAAACTGACAATAAGGAACATGTCGCGCTCTGTATGGGTGGCATCGGGGAAGCTGATACCGATGGTATTCTCACCCCGATCGACGAGCCCGTCCTGGCCCGCGTACACTCGGAGTGCCTCACCGGCGACGTGTTCGGCTCGGCCCGCTGTGAATGCGGCCAGCAACTCCATGCCGCCATGGAAATAATCACCCAGCATGGGCGCGGCGTTATCGTCTACCTGCGCCAGGAAGGCCGCGGTATCGGCCTGATCAACAAGCTGCATGCCTACCGACTCCAGGATCAGGGCATGGACACCGTCGAGGCCAACCAGGCCATGGGCTTCCCCGTCGATCGCCGCGATTATGGCGTCGGAGCCCAGATCCTGCGCGACCTGGGATTATCAAAAGTACGCATTCTGACCAACAACCCCAAAAAGGTCAGCCGGCTTGAGGTTTACGGCCTTGAAGTTGTCGAGCAGTTGCCCCTGGAAATCCCCGTCACCGAGCACACTCGCCGCTACCTCGAAGCCAAGAAGAACAAAATGGGACACGAACTCCGCGGCGTGTAATCCATCCCCAGACACTGTAGCTGCCGCAGAGCTTGTCCCGATTCATCGGGATGTCGGCCGTCCAACACATCGCAATCCCGCGCGTTACTGCCCGGGCCCGCGCACGGCCGCTGGCGAACACGATGCACATCAGTTCCCTCTTCCCCCACTGGATGACGAAAATCCCCCCCTGCGTGTATCTGGCAGGGGCGTAGTTCGAGGAGTAGAAAATTAATAGTATTTTAATTGTACTATTTAATGTTTGTGGTGTATACTTCATGTAATCAGTGGAGCGGTGGGTGTCTGCCCGAGGAGTGTAGACCCGGCTGCTTTTCACACCCTGTCCGTCATTCTCCCCTGATAACTTCTGAGCGTTGTGGCGCGCGGTGTCGCTCGCCATAGATACACTTGAAATCAAAGGAAAAAACATGAACACGCACACGAAATTGATTCTTGCTTGCACGAGCCTGGCACTGGCTTTCAGCGCCTCCACCTCCGCTGCGACCAGCTATAACGTGGACTGGATGCAGTTGGCGCCCACGCCGTTCGGTTCGCCGCCCCCGTTTAGTTCTTCTTACAACCTCCCGGGTATCGGGACCGTTCAGATGAGCTACACGGCACACCCCGACTTCGCCGAGGCACGCTTGCAGGTTCCGCAGCTCGCATCCGGCACGCTTAACTACGGCGGCGACACCTACTCCTGGACCAACCAGGAAACGCTGGCGCGAACGAACTGGGGATACTCCGGCGTGCTTAACTCGCCGTGGCAGGTGACCTATACGTTCCCCAACACGGTCCCCGCCGGACAGCTCATTCTGGGAGTGCAAGGCCTGGGTCGGCGCGATGCGCCTCCGGGAACGAATCCCCTCGACTACATCTCCGTCGCAACTGTGCTCCAGAACGGCACGCACCTGGGCGACTGGACCGGTAGTATGAACGTAGGGCCGACGCTGTTCACGCCCGCAGCCGGCAGCTTCACGATGATGAACTCGCTGAGCGGCCCGGGCGGCCAGGATCCCTGGTGGAACACCGGGTTAGCCCTGGTACGCATCGATGACGCGGTAAGCTCGCTGACCGTCAACTTTGATCAGACCGCGGGCGACGGCGTCGGCGTGAACATCGGCTCGATCATTCCCGAGCCGGGCAGCATGGCGCTGCTGGCCACGGGCGGCTTGCTGGCCCTGCTACGCCGCCGCGGTTCGTAACACTCCGCTATCCAGCGTCGTTAATGTTTGACGCGTGACTGTGCCCTCCGTGTGTGTGTTCGTTGAAGCCAAGTGCTGACGAACCGCACATGGGGGGTGCACCGCGCCTTTCTAGCACACGAGCTTAGGGCTTCAACTCGCGCGACCTTTCGACCTCCAGTCTGGCATTGGAGCATGCATGGTTATCTAGCGCCGCGCGCCGTGCTCTAATCTCCTGCACACTTGTTGGCGAGCCCAAGAAAAATCAAAATAAGCACAGTGATCCCCGACTCAGGCCCACATTTGAAAGGCGTGTGGAGGGTGCCTTGTAACGAACTGAGCGAACAACGCGACGCAACTACGCGCCGCGTCCCGATCGTGTTCCACGCTGGCCCTCCATCCGGACCAGGAAGTTCTTGACCGTTTCGCGAAGTTCCGCGACCTCGCTGCAAATGGCGCGGGTGAGCTGGAGATATCGGAGGAACTCATCATTGTGCTCCCACTGACGTTCCAGCGTCCTGAGCAATTGTTCCGTTTCAATTTTTAGTGGCATCTCCTGAACCTCTCATCATGTCTCTTGGATTTGCCTTCTGATACTGTTGGACAGACCATCAAGGTTTGTGACTAGGTTGGCGCTCTGATTGGCCTAGGTTATTCTCCTCTTCTTGGCCTTCACGATTTCGCTTCTTCAGTTCTTTTTCGAGCATGTCACTGGCCTTCTCAAGCTCGCTTAAAAAGTATTGCATACCCCGAATGTTCTGGACCGTCGGCTCGAAGACTTGCGAATCCCATATTGCCAGCTTGAGTTCCATCGACTCTTTCAACTCGCTTTCTATCACGACGACTGCGTCATGTATGACCGTCACATAGATCGTGGAGTGACAGAGGCCGATATACGTCATACAAGCGTTCCGCACCCTGTGGGCTATCGCCGAGAACTCTGCGCTCTCTGCATCTTTCTCGGACAACGGTAATGGGACGTTCCCGGATACCCAAATGCCATTGTCGGTAACAGTGTAGCGGACTGTCACGACGAAGGACAGGAAGTAGAGTGCGTCAGCCTCCTCTGGCCGAAACACGATCGCTTTTATATGGATAATGCAGTGGGCGTTTTGTTGGTCGGGGACAATTCTGACGTGCTTCATCGAGCGAAGCTCACGTTTGACGAAGCTGCTCAGCAACGCTTTGGCGGTCGGATCCTCGCTCTCGATAGAGAAGCTCACGCTGACCTGTGAAGGTGGATTCGTCTCCGGCGCTCCCGCCTTGATTGCCGCCCAGCTACGCTGAAAGTCGTCCTTCTCAGTAGACCGTGCATCCTTGGATTCGCCTCTTCTCTCTTGCGGCACTAACTGGGCTTGTGGTCCTAGTCCGTCGTGTGAAGCGCAAGCAATTAAGAAGGTCAATGGTAGTAGTAGAAGCATGCTCATCATGTAACCCCTATCCATCAGTAGAATCGCTGACATACTAGAGACCCTCGCCGTCCATATCTCCGGTTGCACACCCGCCGGCGCCGGCACATCAAAATATCTTATCGCTACCATGGCAGCATGGCCACTCCGAGCACTGCTCAGATTTCATCGATCACCGTTACGCGCCTATCTAATCCGTCGGACGATCATCGCGGGGTGATGCGGATCGTTGACGATCTCAAACTCATCGTCGCCCTTGAAATTGCACGCGTGACCGTCAATCGTCTTCGCTGCTTTCAAACCTGGAACCATCGTCCCCGCCGCGTTGATGAAATCCTGATAGACGACGATCGTCGTTTCGTAACTGCCGTCATCGCTTCGTACAACCAGACGGTCGATTTCCCGTCTCTCTCTAGCTGCCATACGTCACACCCCTTCCATTCTTGGATTCTCTCTTTGCTTCATCCATGTTTCGTCACCTGCTTCCATCGCGTGATCAGTGTACCTGAATCACATCTCTCGCCACTCAAATCGCCGCTTTAATTCGTTCAGGTAGCTTCGCCACGGCAAGATGCCCTCCCTCTGGAGGCGTCCCACAACGATGCCCGGCGGTATACCAATGGAGTTGGCAAACCTCACGATCTGCGTTCTGGTAGTCAGTGTTGGCAGCGTTGACGAGTGGGTGGGTGGAATCAGAAAGTCGGCTGCAAAGCGATCCGCCCGTTCCTCGCATGGTCGGTCGCCGGCATTACCATCATCGATGTAAACCTCCTTTTTCGGATCGTTCAAAATGTGACCGGATTCGTGGAAGAAGGAGAACCAGAACTGATCTTCCGTCTTGTATCGCAGGCTAAGTTGAATCAATGCCTTCGTGGGAGTCAGCCAGCGCGCGACGCCACTGGTCGGACACTTCTTTATCTCTGGAACAAAGACAACTGCCACGCCCACCGCCGCCGATCGCTCAACCATCTTTGGCTCAAAAGCCTCAGGCCGCTCCACAGTGAAGGATCGAATCTCCTTGAGCACCGCCAGAAAGCCAGTCTTGTCATAGGGCTCGGTTCTGAGTTTATGTGCTTCCAACTCACCGAGACGCAGCCACGTCGCGGTCGCGCCGGGTTCCGCCACAAAACGGGCCGACTTGCGAAAAGCAGCTTTTGGCTGCATCCATAGCTCGTTCCACGTCACCGAGTCACTGACACCGAAGAACCGCAGGACAGCGTGAAGCAGCGTTACTTTGTCCGTCTGCTCTTCAATGATGCCGCGTTTGATCAACTCCCTGGTTGGAATCGTCTTGAGCCAGCCCAGGTCCGCTTCGAGCCGCTCACGGTCCGCGATCCTGGCAAGCTGCTCGCGGTAGTTCGTTTCCAGGTTATTCCACATGCGCGCCGGCACGCCGGTCACCCGTTCAAGTAAAACAGCGGTATCAGGTGTGATCGGTGCCTTGCCCTTGATAATCTCGTTAATCGTCTTGCGCGCCATGCCGGTCCGCAATGCCAGGTCGCGCTGCGTCATGCCCAGTGACTCGATTGTTTCCAGCAGCGTATCGCCGGGCGGGACCGCGTAATCCGGTTCGTATGTGTATCTGCGTTTTATGATTCGCTTACTCATGTGCCGTCGTCTCCTGAAGTCAATGCGTATCGCAGACTTCCAGCACGAGAATTTTGGTTACTTCCGACCGTTCGACGCCACCATCCGGTTTGCGCGGCGTCGAATCATGGTCGGGTGTAAAGAGCAGCCGATACGGATGAATAAGATCGACCGAGAACTGTCCGACTCGATCACCTGTCAGTTCGTGGCAGCGCGCTGGCGGCAAGTGCGAAATGTCGGCTAGCGTCTCGGCGGCCTTCAACTCCATCAACCGCTGCTGGAGCCGGCGAGCCAATTCCACTCCCCACTTCCTGCGCGTCTCCTTCGCGATCGAACACGCCTTCTGCATGCCGCGGCTGGCGAAGCTCATTTCCATGATCGGCTTCGTCTCCAAAAGAGTTTACGTAATACGTAAACCATTTTCAAGGGACAAATGTATTTTGTCAAGCCCAGCCCACCGCTACGCTTGGAATTGGCGCGCGTCAGACCTCTTCCCGGCCGCGGAAGGCTTCTTCGAGCATTGAGCGGTTGGCGTATTCGATTTGCTAGCCGGGGGCGATGTCGTGGCCAGCCGGTCACCGCCCCCGGCGTGCCGCCCAGCTATGGTGATCCCACCGGTCTTATCACCGACGACTGCATCCGGCCGCCAACGTTGTAATGCCATGAATGCGGAATGAAGACGAAAAACCAAAAAAGGCCTCCCTCTTAACTCTTCACTCTTAACTTCACTCGCTACTCGCTACTTGCTACTCGCTATTAAACATTCCCCCTTGACTTTCCATACTAGAACATCTAGAATCCCACGCCCGGCGTTCCATCGCCGCGCACGATCTTTGACAACCGAACCGGCCCGATCCCACACTCAATCTCCCAACGTCCCGAATAACCAAGATGCTCATTTTGGGGGCGCGCACACATGATCACCTTGATCACCTTCAACTCACACGCCCCAAACCATGCTTTTATTGCGACCCACAAGCCCGACCTGATCCCCAACGTCTCGATAACAAAGATGGCCAAAAAGGGGGCGCGCAAACCTGACCACCTTGGCCACCTTCGGCCCAAACACCCGCCAGCCCCGATCCTATCGGACCGTCCTGCTCAAACGCCCCGCACGCGCGGGTATTAAATGGGACATTTTGACTTGTGTGCTTTCTACCGTGTATCACACACATAAGTCCCGGCGGGACGGCTGATTGTAGCCCAGTACGAAGTGCTGGGACCACGACGTACACCTCCCCCCTTCAGTCCCGCCAGGGACGGATGATATTTCAATCTCTCCAGGTGGGATTCTCCGCATCCAGCCTAACGTCCCCCACGCCTCTACGGCGTTCCTGAACTTACTCACACTCGGCAGCCATTCACGCAACCCGCTCGCTGGCGCTCGGGGCTCCGATTGTGGGCGCTGGCTGGCGCTGCGCAAACAGAGCCCGAAGCGCCAGCGAGGGTTGAGGTTGGGATCCGAGAAAATTGCTGTTATTCCTCGCTCACTTGTCGTTCTCATTCATTCATATTCTGAACCCTGAATCCCGAACCCTGAACCCTCACATGAGCCCCGAATCCTCACGTTAACCCTCGCTGGCGCTTCTCTGATTCAGGGGGACACCGTCCGGCGTCAGACCTCTTTCCGCCCGCGGA
>JBDRDH010000005.1:0-13464 GCA_043820985.1 Planctomycetota bacterium | reverse complement strand
TGCGCTCAGTCGGGGAACCCGCCTTGCACGCGGGTATTCCGGTACTGGCTCATGCACTCTCGACACACGATCTGGCACGGTTTGCTCGTTACGGCGATCAGCCCCATCTGTACCTGGCGGCCGGTTGTAATGGCCTGGCCGAGATGTACCACAAAGACAGCACTGTAAAAAGAGAAGACCTCCGTATCCTGAAACCGGCCATTCTCATGCCGGACAAGCAGGTCGAGTGTCAGACCACCGAGCATACGCTGGGCATTTTGTGGACCGGCCATATCAACGCGGATGCTGGTCTGATGACGTTGATTGATGCCGTGGCCCAGCTCCGCCGCAAGGAGCATGATCTCCAACTGGTCCTGATTGGTGATGGCCCCGACGTGCGCGCCGTGTGGGAGCACGCGCGCCAGATGCAAGTACAACATTGCATCTCGCTCATCGATGAGCCCCGCTTGTGGGACCAGGCCATGTATGGCGCCGACGTTTATGTTGTGCCAGCCTGCCAGAATGAGCTGTCTCTGGCGCCACTGCTGGCCATGGCCATGGGAAAGATCGTGCTGGCTTCACGCGATCAAGTGGCGGACTGGTTTGTCGAGGATCAAACCACCTGGCTCTTCACCCCTGGTTCAGCCGTTGAGTTGGCATACTACCTGACACGAGTGCTGGAAAAGGACCGCCGCGTACCCGAGTTGCGGAAATCGACGACTGAATATGTACGCACGCACCACGTCGTCAGCCACTTGGTCACGGAGTTGATTGAAGTGTATAGGCAGATCAGTGTGGATAGTGAAAGTGTGGAACAGTCATTGAGCGGGAGCTCGAAGCCGTGAGCGAAAGCCGCCTGATATCCCTGGCGGCGGTGGTGAACCTGCTGATTCCCGGAGCCGGTATCATCATCCTGCAGCGCATCTGGACCGGCTTGCTGGTGGGTTTGGCTTTTATCGTATGCGCAAACTATGCGCTTTGGGTCACCCTGCTGGTCCCCTATGATTTTGCCCCCTGGGCTCGTGGACTGAGTATCGGACTGGCTGGCGGGGCATATGTCGGGGCCCAGATCCGCCTGGCTTACACCGCTCACTCACGACAACACCAACTTGCCAGCGCTCTTCGGCACGAGACTTTGGCCGCCGTTCAGGATTGCTTACGGCGTGGGGATTTTCTGGCGGCGGCCCAGGCGCTCGAACCCCTCCGTGAACAGCACAAAAACGATCTATTTATCGCTTATCGCGCCGCTCAAATCGCCAGTGGCCTGAAGGAGCCCGACGCTATAAAGTCCGCCTGGCGGCAGGTGCAAAAACTGGACAAACACCACATCTACCGCGCTGAAGTTCGAGCCGTGCTGGCTGCGTCGGACAAGAGTACAATTGACTTGACTGCCTTCTCGCGTCAGGCTGACGGCGAAGCTTGATTTACACCCTCCCATGGTCGATACCAACCATGGTGAGTGTAGCGCGCTTGATGGTACAATCACTACGCGCTAGAATCCTCCGCCGTAGGTAGTCCCGTAAACACGTTGTTGCGGCCCATCAGTGCCGTATGGCCTGATTTTGATCCGCGACAAGGAGTGTGTTAGGCATGTTTGAACGTTTCACGGATCGCGCCCGAAAAGTGATGGCACTGGCGAACCAGGAAGCGCAGCGGTTCAACCACGAGTACATCGGTACTGAACATATCCTGCTAGGGCTGGTTAAGGAAGGCTCAGGCGTGGGGGCGAATGTGCTCAAAAACCTGGGCGTCGATCTGCGTAAGGTACGCCTGGAGGTTGAAAAGCTCGTCAAGAGTGGCCCCGAAATGGTCACTATGGGAAAACTGCCCCAGACCCCCCGAGCCAAACGCGTCATCGAGTACGCCATCGAGGAAGCCCGCAATCTCAACCATAACTACGTTGGCACCGAACACTTACTGCTAGGCTTGCTGCGTGAGCAGGACGGCGTGGCCGCCCAGGTGCTAATGAACCTCGGTCTAAAGCTGGATGACGTACGTGAAGAAGTCCTCAATTTGCTGGGGGCCGGCGTTGATACCGAGGAACCTTCGGCCATGGCCGGACCATCGGAGGGTCCCAAGAAGGGCCGCAGCAAGACGCCCGCCCTCGATTCCTTTGGTCGCGATTTGACCGTGCTGGCACGCGAGTCCAAGCTGGATCCAGTTATCGGACGAGCTTCCGAAATCGAACGTGTCATCACTATCCTGTGCCGACGTGTGAAGAACAATCCCGTCCTGCTGGGAGAAGCGGGCGTGGGAAAAACCGCCATCGTCGAGGGACTCGCTCAGAAAATTATTGGACACCAGGTCCCGTCAATCCTACACGACAGGCGTATCGTGGTCCTCGACCTGGCCATGATGGTCGCGGGTACAAAATACCGCGGACAGTTCGAGGAACGCATCAAGGCCGTGATGAATGAGGTCCGACGGGCACGCAACGTCATCCTGTTCATCGATGAGCTGCACACACTGGTCGGGGCTGGCGGCGCGGAGGGGGCTATCGATGCATCCAACGTACTGAAGCCCGCGCTTTCTCGCGGCGAGATCCAGTGCATCGGGGCGACCACCTTCGATGAGTTCCGCAAGTACATTGAGAAAGATGCCGCCCTGGCTCGGCGGTTCCAGCCGATCCATGTGAACGAACCGACGGCGGAGCACACGCTGGAGATTCTCAAGGGCCTGCGTGACCGCTACGAAGCCCATCACCGCGTACGCATCACCAATGAGGCCCTGGAGCAGGCCACGGAACTTTCCAACCGCTATATCACCGGCCGCGTGTTACCTGACAAAGCCATCGACGTGATGGATGAAGCCGGGGCGCGCGTGCGGATCCAGAGCATGACCATGCCGCCTGATCTGGCCGAGATCGAACGCGATATGGAACGGCTGGCTGGTGAGAAGGACGAAGCGGTCAAGAACGCAGACTATGAGCGCGCCGCCGAGCTGCGCGACCAGACTGAAACATTAAAAGCCAAAAAAGACGAAATTCAACAACAGTGGAAAAACCGCACGCATGAGGTTGAAGGCATTGTCGACGAGAACGTCATTGCCGAGGTTGTCAGTCGAATGACGGGTATTCCCCTGACGCGGCTCGAGAAAGAGGAAGCCGCGCGCCTGCTCGAACTCGAAAAGGAGCTGCATAAGACGGTCATCAGCCAGGAAGAGGCGATCAGCGCCGTGGCCCGCAGTGTTCGTCGCAGCCGGAGCGGACTCAAGGATCCCAACCGGCCGATGGGCTCGTTTGTATTCCTCGGACCTAGTGGCGTCGGCAAGACTTTGTTGGCCAAGTCGCTGGCCGAGTTCATGTTCGGTGACGAAGAAGCCCTGATCACCATTGATATGTCCGAGTACATGGAGAAGCATAACGTCAGCCGGCTGATCGGCGCCCCGCCGGGATATGTCGGTTACGAGGAGGGCGGACAGCTCACCGAGCGCGTGCGGCGCCGGCCGTACGCCGTGGTCCTGCTCGACGAAATCGAGAAGGCGCACCCGGACTGCTTCAACATGCTTTTGCAGATCATGGAGGAAGGCCGGCTGACCGACTCGTTCGGGCGGCATGTGGACTTCAAGAACATCGTGCTGATCATGACCAGCAACGTCGGCGCCGATCGTATCATGAGCCAGGATCCGTTCGGGTTCATGAAGCGCGACGAGGAAGTCAATTACGAGAAGATGAAGTCCATGCTGATGTCCGAACTCGAACGCCATTTCCGGCCCGAGTTCCTCAACCGGCTCGACGAGATTGTGGTCTTCCACAAGCTCAACCACGAGGATCTGATCAACATCCTCGACCTGGAACTGGGCAAGGTTGGCAGCCGCCTCAAGGAGCACGGCTTACGCCTCGAGCTGACGCCCGCCGCCAAGGAATACATGCTCGAGAAGGGCACCGACGAGAAGTTCGGCGCGCGACCGTTGCGGCGGTGTATTTCCACCCGCCTCGAAGATCCACTCAGCGAAGACCTGCTGCGCAACAAGTACAAGGGTAAGAACCTGGTCCGCATCGACGCCAGCGGCGAGGATGAAGACCGCAAGCTGGTTTTCGAAGGCCGGGACGAACCGGAAGAGAAGCCGGAAGAAAAGCCGGAAGAAGCCGCCGCCGCCAGCGAAGCGACCTGATCAACGCGCATTAGGTAACCTGATTAACGCACATTAGGCGACCTGATCGACGAGCATTAAGCCAATCTGAAATATCATCCACAGCCCGTCGCTCTCGCGCGGCGGGCTGTCGCATTAAGTGCACATGACACGCAGCCAACCCACCGCACTGTGGGACCGGTTTGCAACCAGTCAGTCGTGTGCTGTGCGTCTTGACGCACCATCTTCGTATGCCGGGAGAGCGAGGCTCCTGCCGAGCCGCGGGTTTCAACCCACGCCGAGTGCCACTGGCAGCTTGCCTGCCAGTGTATGTGTACACAATGGTTTTGGCTCTGTGCAGCCAAGTGGTAGGGTCCGCTGTTCGGACCATCTGTCTAGGTACTGCGAAGCTCCCCCTTCGCAGAGGGATTTCGTGGGTAAAAATCCCAAACACACTCTATATCTATTGCCTGACATCACCCGCACAGTTATCTTAATCCCACCGGGGGCCTCCTGATTGGGGGCGGGTGGCACTGACGGTGTGCCACTGCTCTTGAGCAGTGCGACCTCGCAAGGTCCCCGAAGGGCACTGCTTGAAAGCAGTGGCACGCACAACATCCTGAATCCTGAACCCCGAAGCCTGAACCCTCCGTCAACTTGGCGCTCTCCGCGCCTTGGCGGTTCAATCCCGATTCCCGAACTGACCGGTTAGAAACCAGTCCCACAGGTGGTCCGCGCGGCGAACCCTACTTCTCGCCGAGTTCCATTATCCGCAGTTCCAACCGCTTGATCTCGCGTTGGAGGGCGTAGCGGTGTATCAGCATCCAGCCCCAGAGTTTTACCAGTAGCAGCAGGCCGGCCATTAGCAGGACGCCGGTGGCGTAGAAGATCTGCCACTTGGTGTCGTCGGTCTGGAAGAAATTGATCACCGCCAGCACTAGCAGCACGAGAAACACGACCGCCTCGACCGCGACGGTGATCGCCAGCCAGCTCAGCTTGCCCCGATAGACGCCGGCCCATTGTTTGAAGAGGCCCTCTTCCTTTTCGAGATCGTAGATCGATTCCCCGTTAGCCAGTGCTCTTTTGATGTCATCATCGAGTTTGTTCATGACTGGTCTCCTTCCAGAATATTCCTCAGTTCTTCCCGCGCGTGGTGCAGCCGACTCTTGACCGTCCCCGTCGGGATGCCGAGCACGACGGCGATTTCGACCACGTTCAGGTCCGCGTTGTACTTCAGCGCCAGCAGCTCCTGCTGATCCGTTGATAGTCGCCGCAGGGCCTCCGTCACCATGTCGCCGGGATTTTCCCGCAGCGAATCGGCGGTGGCCCTTTGCTGCTCGGCCAGCGCCTCAGCGAGCTTCTTCCGCCGGCTGGCTCGGCGAACGTAGTCCGCGCACTTGTTCCGCACGATACGGTACGCCCAGGCCGCGAACCACGCCGGATCGTTGAGTTTGCGGATCTGCCGCATAATGGCTATCCACGTTTCCTGCATGACGTCCCAGGCCGCGTCGTCATGACCGGTAAGACGCCGGGCGTACCGCCACAGACGGCGTTGCCAGCGGCGTACGAGCAGATCGAAAGCCTCCCGGCCGCCTTCCTGGCAACGCACGACGAGCAATTCGTCGATCACTCTGTCGCGCGTCCGGTTCATAACTACCGCCATATAGTCGCCGGCCGGCGTGTCAAGGTTCACGGAAGATGGAGTACAGGGCGGTCCGCACAGAATCCTACATTCTGACCGGTTGGAAACCGGTCCCACAGGTGGTCTGCGCAGCGGACGCTACGCTCTTGGCGGTTCAACTCCGCCCGAACGGAGACTGGACGCTACGTCCTGAATCCTGGCGCCGGTGTCCGATACGGGAGCCGGACGTCAAGGAATCAGTCAGTGCGGGAAAATGCTTGGCGCGGTGGGGGCCTTCGGAGTACTGTAGGTCTAACATCACCCGATGTTCTGCTGAGCATCAATGGTCCGATAAGTGCAATGGGGCGGAGCGGGATAGAAGGCATGTCCAAGCTGGCAAATCTATATGTAGCGGCGCTGATGCTGGTGCTCTGCGCGGGGTATAGCCAGGCGGCTGATTGGCCTAATTCCGGTGGAAACGCCGGTCGGAATGGGCTCTCAGCCGAACTGGGGCCGGATACCGCTCAACTACTATGGAACGGCGGACGCAGCTCGCTGATCGCCTGGCAGCCGGTGACCGAAGGCACCCGCGTCTTCATGGTGCGGCAACCGAAATGGCCCTACCAGCAGCCGGGCGACTCCTTCGTCGTGGCGATGGACCTCGACACCGGCGACGAGCTGTGGGCCATTGAGTTGCCGTATAACGACGGCGACTGGATCACCTGGATCGCCGGCGTACGCGACGGAGCGGTGTACGCCTCCCGGGCCGGCAACGGAGCTTCCGTTTCGGCCAAGCTGTTCGCGCTGGACGTGGTCGATGGCGGCATCATTTGGGAGTCGGATGACCTGATCGACGCGGGTGCTTATGACGGTGTGGTTTTCGCTCCCAACGGCGACCTCATTGTCGCTAGCTTTCGCAACGTGATGCGCATCAGCGCCTTCGACGGCAGTACCGTCTGGGACAGCCCGCGGCTGGGCTCGGTCAGTGGCAACTGTGGGGCGGCGGCGACGGACGAAGCGGTCTACGTGGTCGACGCGGTCGGCGGTGGGCACGAAGTCGTCCGCTACGACATGGCGACCGGCTTCGAGATGTACGCCAGTGATGTCATGCCGGGCTTCACGCTTCAAAACACGCCGATGGTCGGACCGGACGGCACGATCTACGTCTCGCGCACGCAGAATAACGCCACCGTCGATTTCTTCTACGCCTTCAGTGATGACGGCGTATCGTTCAGCGAGAAATGGAACATTCCCGCCGGCTGGTCGACGTCGTCGGAGTTCGGCGTCGGGCCGGACGGCTCGGTCTATATGATGGCCCCCGGTGATGAACTGGTCCGACTGGATCCCGAGACGGGAACGGTAATTGACACCGCCGGCGTTATCCCGGATTTCTCCAAGCCGCGTATGGCGATTGACGCCGCGGGGCGGGTGTATTTCTCAAACGGTGCCTTTGCCACTGGGCGGCTATACTCATTTGACGCCGACCTGATGGAGCGCTGGTCAGTCCCGGTGACGAATATCAACATCGGCGGCCCGGCGCTAGGCGCCCGTGGGACGCTGGTCGTGTGCGGAGTCGGTACCGATGTACGCGCCTACCGCACGCCGCGCGGCGACATGAACTGTGACGGAAACGTCAACTCATACGACATTGATGGTTTTATCTGCGCCATCGGCGCTGATTGTGACTATGAAAGTGGTTGGCCGGATTGCCAACGGCAGTACGCCGACTGCAATGCCGACGGCGATCTGAACGCGTACGACATCGACCCGTTCATCGAGTTAGTGGGAGGCTGATCGATCCAGCCATGACCCGCATACAGGGAATTAAGGAGGTTGGTTGTGACCACAAGAAGCACTTTGATCAACAGGATTTTAGCAGTATGTACCCTGATCGCATTTGTGTTTTGTATCCCAGATATAGCGGCGGATGGACCTACGGAAACCTGGCTCGCGCCCGGTGGGGCGCAGGATGCCGACGGGGCATTTATTGATGCTGCTCAGGGGCCGTACACGACTATCGGTCCGGTTGTCCGGCTCAGTCCGCCGACGGATTCAGGTAATCCCTTTTCGCCGCGTGATGGAGTGTCCGCGCCTTTGAATCTTGAATTCATTTCGGTCGGCGTGCCGCCCGAGGGCGATACGCCCTCCGAGCTGGCCTTCACGCCCGACGGCGCGAAGATCATCATCGCGCATCGTGATTCACAGAATCTGGTGGTTTTTGACGCCAATACGCGGGAAGTGCTGCAAACTATCGCGCTGTCAGGCTCGCCCAACTCGCTGGCCATCACGCCGGATGGTTTGTACGCGGTGACGGCGAACATTTTTGAAGATACGGCCTCGATCGTTGATCTGACTACCGGCACCGAAATTCATGTCGTTGATGTGGGCGACCAGCCTGGCATCGTTCGCGCCACGCCAGACAGCAGCCTGGCCATCGTCGGCAACTCACTCGACAGCACATTCTCGGCCGTCGATATTGCCACTGGCGTTGAGTTACGCCAGATCTCCGACGTCGACTTCGCCATGACGACAAGTTGGGGTTCGTGGGGAGTCACATATCGGTTTACCGACTTCGAGATTACCCCGGACAGCAACACGGTCATCTTCCCCGAGATGTTCGATGACCAGGTATGTTTCTTCGATATTACCTGGGGCACGGCGGTCAATGTCGCGACTCAGCCGTCTCCCGCCGCCGTCGATATGAGCCCGGATGGCATGGTGGCGGTTGTGCTGCACGGATATCCGCAGACATGGTTGACGGTGCTGGACGTTCCCGGCCAATCGGTCACCAAGACGATTAACATTGGCATAGCGCCCTATTCTTCCGCGGTCGCCATCGAACCCACCAAGACCAAGGCGGTCATCGTCGGCCAGAATGCCTGCCGAGTCGTCAACATTGTCACGGACGCCGTATCTGGCGACCTGTCGACCGGTTCGCCCAACTTCCTGAAGACTTCGGCGGATGGCCAGTATTGCGTGGTAGGCAATTACCGTTGCAGCATCATCAGCTATGCCTCCGAAACCATCGTGGCGCAGCCCATGTATTCCACTACGCCCGATGCGCTGGCCGTCTCGCCGGCCGGCCCGCGCGCCGCCACGGCCCATGCCCTGCGCAAGGAGAACATGGAGGTGCTGAACACCAATGGGGCCGCGTCATACCTGGAAGAAGTCGTGCCCACCGGACCGCCGCCGGAAGGTGACAAGGCCCGTGGGGTGGCGATCACCCCCGATGGCTCGCGGGCAATTGTGATCAACAATCACAGCCAGAACGCGACAATTATTGACCTCGTGAATATGTCAATAGAAGAGGTCGTACCGGTTGGCGAACGGCCGGGTGGCGTGGCGATCACACCGGACGGCACTACCGCCGTCGTGGCCAACCTGGATTCCTACCACACTACCGTCATTGACCTGACGACTTACACCGCCACCGACATCAGTATGGGACGGCGCGCCGGCGAATTGGAAATCTCGCCTGACGGTCAGTATGCCTATTTGCCGGTTGTCGCCGATGGTGATGGTGTCTGGCGAATTAACCTTGATACACTGGCCGTGGACGGCCCCAAGCTGCTGACTGGTAACATGGGCGGCATTGGCTTCGTGTTTGATCAGGCCAGTGGTGTCGCGCTCAGCCATGATGGTGCCACCCTGGTCACCTGCGGTAGCTTTGACGACAACATCTCGATCATCGACACCGCCAGTTGGACGGAAGTGGCCCGCGTAATGGTAGGGGACTTCCCCGTGCGAGCCGTCTTCTCGAACGATGACGCCACGATTTACGTCACGAATAAGACCTCTGGCACGGTTTCCGTCGTCAACAACGCCGGTGGCGGTTCGAGTGTCATCGATACCATCGCGGTCGGCAACTCGCCATGGGAAATGGCGTTGCATCCGGCGGGTGGCAAGCTGTACGTGGGCGTTTTTGACGATCGGACCATCGCCGTAGTTGATCTGCCAGCCAATGTCGTCAGCAACGTTATCGCTCTGCCGCAGCCTTCGGGTGCCGGTCAGTCGGTTGGATTACAAATGGCCGCCGACGGACACGCGCTCTACGTGGCCTGCAACGGGGCGGACTTCCACGTGATTCACACCGCCACCGAGACGATCGTGGACACGCTTAACACTGGCTTGGCGCCTACCGAACTGAAATTCAGTGACGTTAATAACAGTGCGTACATGCCGTCACCCTATGGCGACGATGGCATCTCGATCGTTCGCCTGGCCGGGCTGGGTGATATGAACTGCGACGGCATCGTCAATTCCTACGACATCGATGGCTTCATCTGTGCCTTGAGCCCGACCTGTGATTACGAAGGCACCTGGGGCCACTGTGCGCGGCGCCTGGCCGATTGCAACGGCGACGGCATAGCGAACTCGTATGACATCGACCGGTTCATCGAAATTGTCGGCGGAGGTTGATGTCAGACTGCTAAATCTATGCGAGAGCTTTGATGCAAGCTGGAAAAGTTACGACGGGGATCCTGGCCGCTGCTCTGGCACTATTGTGGCTGGGAGTCAGGCCGGCCCCGGCCCAACACGGTCTGATTCTCGACCAGCAACTGGATCCCACTGGCAAGGGCTACACTGTCATTCGGGTCTGGGGCTCGGATTATCAGATGGGTTACGCGCAGGCCAGTCTGCTGGGTGACTCCATCGTGCAGGGTATCGAGGAAACCAGGACCTTCCTCGGCAGCTATTACTACAACATGGTACGCGGCATCATGGCGGCGGCCGTGTGGATGCCGCCGGGTATCGAGGATGAAATCAGCGGCATGGTTGACTGCCTGGCGATTTCGCATCCGTCCGCCGGCGTTGATTCGCTGGATATCAAGGTGGCTTCCACGGCCGGCGAGTGGCTCTATGCCTGTCGCAGCCATACCTGCTGGGGACGCTACGTCAGTACCCCGGTACAGACGCTCTCCACCCGCCGGCTGGACTTCGGAACCTTCATCCCGACCATGAACCACCATGTGCTGTGTGCGCGGGTGCCGGCGGAAGGGGCTCCGAGCTGGGTAAACCTGAGTTGGCCGGGAATCGTCACCGCCGCCACCGGCGTAAACGAGTTCGGCACGATAGTGTCGCTGCACGACTACTATTGCGACACCGACTTTACCAGCAATCGCATGCCGCGCATGGTGGCCTGTCGCTATGCGCTCACCTTTGCGACGGACCCGGACGTGTCCACACATGTTGATGCGGTCTATGCCGAATTGCGGAACCACGAGTTGATGACCGGCAGCTTCTTCAACTATTACGCACCGGAGGGCCATGGCGGAGTGATCGTGGGGAATCCGAACCACACGCCGGACTTCTACTATCTGCGCAAGCCACGCGCGGAGTGGCATCACGGCGAAGCCATGATCACGACCAACGCGTGGACGGACGGGACTTATACACCGGCGGATGAGAACTTCGGTGCCGACACCTACTATGGCGACGAGTCCCCGAAGACGCTTGAGAGCCACTGGGACCTGCTGGCCAATGCCGGTAACGGTTTGCACCAGTTAAGCGCGGCCTATCGGGGCCGGGCGGATATCACCGTCTGGGCCGATGGGCGCCTGGATGGCGCCGGCCGGACTCCCCGGCTGGAGTATGAATGGACGCGGTTAACCGGCCTGGGCGACATGAACTGTGATGGGATCGTTAATTCCTATGATATCGATGGCTTTATCTGTGCGCTGAGCCCGCAATGCGATTTCACGGCTCAGTGGCCCGACTGTCTCCAGCGCCAGGCCGACTGCAACGGCGACGGTCAGGTCAATTCGTACGACATCGACTCTTTCGTCGCTCTGATCGGCGGCGACTAGTATTGTATTCAAGGCTTGTCCCCACTGACCGCGGTCGGTGCCGCGGCAGCGCCGGATATAAAGGAGGTGAGCTATGACTCACAGATACATTTTCAGCATTGTACTGATCGTGGTTCTTGGAATGGGTGTGGGCAACGTTTTCGCCGGCTGGCCGGCGGATGCCGCCCTGAATCTCATTGTCGCCGACGATGTGTCCGAGCAGGTCATTCCCAAGGTCGCCGCCACCTCGGACGGTGGCTGCTTCATTGCGTGGTTTGACCATGCCTCGGGTAATTACGACGTGCGTTTGCAGCGTCTCGATCGTGACGGCAACGCGCTCTGGCCGCATAACGGCATCCTGGTCAGCGACCACTCGCAGGACACCTGGCTGTGCGATTGGGATATGATCGCCGACTCGGCCGACAACGCCGTCCTGGTGTTCGTCGATCCGCGCGCCGGCGGCGACTGGGATCCGTACGCCTATCGCATCAGCTCGGACGGCGATTTCCTGTGGGGCGCCGACGGGGTGACCGTGGCGGTCAACAACGAATTCGATGCCGATCCGCGCGTGGCGGAATTGACCGACGGCAGCTTTGCCGTGGCCTGGTCGGGCGAAGGTTTCATCGGTTTGCAGTGCATCAGTTCCGCGGGTGTGGTCCAGTACGGTCCGACCGGCAACGCCATCTACGAAGGTGCGGGTGAGAGTCCCGGGCAAGCTCGCGTAGTGGCGTCGAATTCCGGCTATTACATCGTTAGCTGGCTGCGCGACATGAACTTTACCGGCTCACACGATCTCAAAGCCATGATGTACTCGGCGGCTGGTTATCCGGCCTGGTTTTCACCGTTGACGTTCTATGACGCTGGCGGCGTGCCGTCCTGGTACAAGCCGCTGCTCATCCCGGACGGTGCCGGAGGGGCCATCGCGGCCTGGCACCGCTCTGTGGGCTTGTTGTATAGCAGCTTTGTCCAGCGCATCAGCTTCGGCGGAGGCGAGTACTTCGCGCATAATGGCGTCGAAGTATCAACCCTGGCCGGCTTCAACCACCTCAATCCGAGCATCGCCTACAACACTTCGACGAACGAGATCTTCGTTTTCTGGAACGAAGAGCCGGTAGACCAGAACCAATGGGGTGTCTGGGGACAGAAAGTATCCGCGGCCGGGGCGCGCATGTGGGGCAACAACGGGAAATCGTTCGTCCCCATGGACACTATCTACGAATCGTACACGCGTTGCGTGACCGTGGGTGATGGAGCCGTCGTTTTTTACTTCGACGAACCGACCGGTTCGGTGACGCTGGATCGGGTACTGGCCTTCAGAGTGGATACTGATGGTGATTTCGTCTGGCCAGGTTCGACTCTGATCGTATCTTCTATCCTTAGTTCCAAGAGCCGCTTACCGATCGTTGTCAGCCCGGCCGGCGTATCCATCGCCGTCTGGGAGGATAATCGCGGCGGCACGGTTGACCTCTATGCCCAAAATGTCAATCCGAACGGCACACTCGGCCCGCTGGGTGACATGAACTGCGATGGCAATGTGAACTCCTACGACATCGACGGCTTCATCTGCGCGCTCAGCCCGCAATGCGACTACGAAAGCATGTATCCCGCCTGCAATCGATTACTGGCCGACTGCAACGGCGACGGCGTGCCCAACTCGTACGATATCGACGGGTTTATCGCGCTGGTTGGTGGGGGGTAGTGCAGAAGGCAACGAGGCAACGAAGCAACGAGGCAATAAGTAGCGGCCGGGCCCTGTACCGGCCGGGCGGAGCCTGTCCCGATCCCTCGGGATACCGGCCGTCCCCGGTAGGGCGAAGCTCCTGCTGAGCCGCGGAACTGGCTATTTCGGGATTCGCCATTCTTAATTTACTCTTGCGTTCTCCGTGCTCTCCCATGCTCTCAGCGGTTTGCATTGGGCGGTCCGATAGGATCGGGGCTGGCGAGTGTTTGGGCCGAAGGTGGCCAAGGTGGTCATATTTGCGCGCCCCAATATTGGCCACCTTGGTT
>JBDRDH010000004.1:0-8535 GCA_043820985.1 Planctomycetota bacterium | reverse complement strand
CCGCGGCGACCTTGACCTTCGGCAGCGAGGTGAGGCCGCAGGCCGCGAGGATCGCCGCCCGCTTGTCCGTGTCGAGCTTCTGCCAAACCTCCGATCCGGTCAGGGCTTTGTTCTGCGCGTCGAAGAGCGCCGTGCATTCGTTGCTGGCGGTCGTCAGCGCGGTGCGCAGGGCAGCGGTGAGGCTCTTGCACAGCGGCGGCACCGGATCGCTGCCGCTCAGCAGGGAGCGTTGCTCGACGATGGCAGCGACCTGCGGTGCAACCTCCTCGACGACCGCCATCCCGTCGGCGTGCTGGAGGAGTTCTTGCAGCGCTTGCCAGCGGGGCAGGCGCTGCTTGGCCAGCGCGGCGGCGTTCAACCACTCCTCGGCCTGCTTGGCGAGTTCTTCACGCTTGTCAAACAGGGCGATGATCTGCTCGGTGCCGACCTGGTTGCCGATGTCCTCTAACTCCGTCGTGTTGGGTCTGGCGGGCAGCGGTGGATCGCCGCCCGCTTCGTCAGCGCGGCGGAGCATCTCCTTGACGAATACGGGGGCCTTGGTGGCTTCCTCGTTGGACTTGCACGCTACGCCAGCAGCCTGAAAGAGCTTGCGCATGGCGATGCGCTGCTTGGCGCTGACGGTGGCGATCTCCATGCGGAAGTCGGTCGAACCGATCTTGGCGCGCTCCAGTTGGCCGACCTCCAGAGCCCGGCCGCTGTACGTCGCGCGGAGGTGTCCGGTTGCCAGCAGGGCGAATAGCGCACCATCGACGGCGTCCTGCGGCCAACCGTAGCGCCCGCCCGTGAAGTACTTGCGGATGTCGCCGCCCTTCTTCCCGGCGGCGACGTAGCTGAGGATTTCGCCGCAAACGGGGTGCTTGTCGATGTCGCCCGTGTGGCCGATGGCCTCCAGCGCGTTGCCGTCGCCCTGCTTGGCCCGCTCGAACACGCGCCCCCAGCGGGCATCGTCGGCCAGGTCGAACTGCGGGTACATGCGGACGAGCGAGTCCTGCGCCGCGTCCTTGACCTTCTCGGCCAGCAGCATTCCCGTGACTTCGTTGCCGCCGCCCTGGATGACGCGCGTGCCGCCGAAGATGTCCGCCAGGATAGACTCCAGGCCGGAGTCGCCCGTGCGGGCGGTCTCCAGACGGGTCTGCAGCGCCTGGCGGGCTTCGAGCCCTTCGGGCGTGGTGGGGATGCCCTTGGTTTGCAGGGTCTCCTCGGCGGCCTTCAGGCTGGCGATGGTCTTTTTGAGTTCCTCGGCCGCACGACGCTGGATGTAGACACAGATCAGCGGGCTGTCGGTTCCAGCGGCACGCGCCTCCGCAAGGACGGCCTTCTCGTTCGCCGTCCACCCGTCACGAATCCAGACCGGAATGGTCTGGCCGGAGGGCTGCGGGGCCTCTTCCGTGAAGTGCAGCTCGATCTTGCGCGGCACTTTGCTCTTGCCGTGCGTGAGCTTCACGTCCTTGAGTTGCTGGCCGCACTCCGCGCGGAGAATGTCGCTGCGCAGGTCGGCCATGCGCTGGCTGTCATTGAAGATGCGGGACTGCTTCTCCCGGTAGGCCGAATCCCACGCGCTGCTCTCGCGGGTCTGCAGGCGATACTCCTGCTCGACCTGCATCAGTTCGCCGCCCTGGACGAGCCCGTTCAGCAGCTCGGGGATACGTTTGCGGAGCTGCGTACTGCCAGCTTTGAGGTCCTCGACGAGCAGATCGGCCAGGACATCCGGCGTGGCGCGAACGCCGACATCGGAGCCGGGTTCGCGCGAGAGCTTGCTGATGAGGAAGATCAGGGCGCAGAGACGCGACCGGAGGGTGCCGTCAGCGGTGCCGTCCCGCTGCTTGCGGATGAT
The DNA here is from genome assembly GCA_043820985.1 of Planctomycetota bacterium. Classification (GTDB taxonomy): domain Bacteria; phylum Planctomycetota; class Phycisphaerae; order UBA1845; family Fen-1342; genus JAAYXS01. The sequence continues at coordinate 6,701 of JBDRDH010000004.1, read as the reverse complement.
CTCGTCGATCTCGCGCAGCAGCACCCCGCTCTGGATCATGTTGGTCGAGATCTGGTCGTACAGATAATCGCCCGGGATCACCGTACCCACGGGCCGATCGGCGGTGTCACGGACGGCCTCATAAACGATCTTCAACTGCGTGCGGAGCTGCCCGGTCGTGCCGGCCTTGTCCACGGCGCGCAGCACCTTCTCCCAGAAGCGGCGGCGCACCGGTAGCAGCGGGTAGTCGGCGACGATGAAGTTCTGATCTTCGGTGCGGGGCTCGATCTTGGTGCCAGAGAGGTGACGGGAAATCTCCCCGCTGTGCGTGGAGAATAGGGCGCTGATTGTCCGTTCCTGGTCGGGCTTCTTGGCCAGCACCATCTTGCGGGTAACGGTTTCGACATCGGCGTCCGAAAGCTCGATCGGGACCTTGAACCGGGCCATGAGCTTCTGCAGGTAAGGCGTATCGGTGAGGGCGTTCTGCCCCGTACCCAAGAACAGGATGCGGTTGCCGAGGGTCTTGGAGCACGCCTCGGTCACCTCCTGCACCATATAACTGCGGTCCATGTTCTCGCCGATGTACTGCTGCACCTCGTCGAGGACGATGAGGGTGCAGGGGAACTCGCCGTCAACGGTCAGCGCGTCCCGGATGGCGGCGGTCATGTCGGTGTTGCTGACCTCCTTACGAAGCGGGAACTGCGTCTTGAGGAGCGACTTCGCCTCCGCCGGGTTGGGGGCGAATGACGGATCAGCCCGGAGCAGGGCGTCAGCGATCACGGGGGATACATACATCGCCCGCAGTTCCTGGTGCCAGTCACGCCCGGCAGCCTCAACGGCGTCCTTCACCTGGTGAAAGTACCCGTTGCGCTTGAGCCACATCACGAAGCGGGCAACCGGGTAGTCCTCCGGCAGATCCGCCGACCGGAAGATGACCGACAGCAGCGCCAGCCGGACACCCTCACGCGCCCCGGCACCAAGCGTTCCGGCCGCCGCGTGCAGTCCGCCCTTCCGTTTGCCTTCGGTGGCTAGCTCCCGGAGCAGATCGGTGATGGTCGTCGGGAGATGGGGCAGGCCGCGGGCGCTGGCGCCGTCGGGGAAATGGAAATCGAGCCAGAAGTACTGGAGCATCTTGACCAAGTGTGATTTCCCGCTGCCGAAGAAGCCGCTGACCCAGACGGCGGGCTGTTCCGGGTGGTCGAGGTTGTTGAGGTAGGCGCTCAGGATGCGCTCCAGGCCTCTGGCATACTGGCCTTCGCAGACGAAGTTCTCCAGCTCAAACCGCAGCGTGCGCAGTTCCTCGGCCGTGCTGGTGTCCATGACCTTGGCCACGCCGTTGTTGAGCAGCTCAACATCGTGGGGATCTTTGACGAACAGGTCGCGGTTCTTCATGGGCCAGGCACTCCTTCGCGCGAGGTGATCGGCACGGCGTGGTAGTTCCAGCCGTCGCGGGCGTCGAGCAGCCGATAGTTGCCGTTCTCGTATTCACCGGGGAAGAAGACGAGCAACCGTCCGCGGATCGAAGACTCCGCCGCTTGGATGAGACCGGAGACCTTGATCAAGCCGAAGAGGCACGAAATCCCGTGGACGGCCACGACCGTGCTGTGGTCCACGGATTCGTCCTGCAGTGCGGACTTGAGCTGCAGCGCGGCCTGGTCGAGGAATCCCGACAGCGCCATCTCCAGATCGTCTGGCGAGGCAAAGTAGCTGTCGCGGTAGTCCTCAGCCGCCATCCACTGGGCAAAAACGTCCGAGAGATCGGCCAGCCGCCAGCCGTGCTCGGCACTCCTGGTCGCCAGCTCGAACTCGCCGAGGCGGAGGCGCAGGCGGCGCTCATCGCTCTTATCGTAGACAGCGAACCAGACACGCTGCGCGCCGGCCAGGTTGTGGGCCCACGGCAGGGCCATGAAACGCCCGTAGTTCTCGACAAGTTGTTCAATCCTGCCCATGCACCAATTCCCTTTCGTGCTTGGTCAACAGGCCGTTGAAGCCCACCTCCACCACCGCCCCGAGGCGCTTGTAGTCCAGCCACTCCCGCCGCGAAGCCTCCGCGCTCATCGCGTGCAGCTCCTCGGTGGTGGCATCGAGCAGGCCCGCCCAAAAGGTGTCGAACAACATCGGGCCGCGAATGCCCGAGAGGTAGCCGACGAAGAGTGCGTACGCCGTGTTTCCCGGCGTGACGACGGGGGAACGGCGTTTCTTGACCCGACGGCCCTCAAGGTGGCCGGACTGCGTCCACGAGGACAGTACGTTCTGGGCGATGCTCTTCCGTGTCGTAGGGCGGAAGCGACCCGGTCCCGACGATTCGATGAGCTCCTCCAGCTCCATTCGGGTGACGAGCTCGCCTGCGCGGGTCGATAGAACGTGAGACGCGGTCGCGCGCAGAAGTGGATCGCGGGCGCAGGCGCAGAGGCAGGCAAGCAGGGGACGGCCAGCCTCCTCGGCATCCCAGAAGAACCGCAAGACCCGGAACAGGGGAACCCGGGGGTTGAGAGCGTACAGCTCGCTCAACCGCTTAGCCGTGAGACGTCGTCCTGATGCAGTGTTCTTCGCTAAGGTGTTGTCCTCGACGACCGCGTCGATATAGTCGATCGGGGATGCGTGGGATGGCGTGAACGCCAGCAGCCCGCCCAGCTCAGCCAGCATCATCGTGCGGCTGCTGTGCGTGCCGTGTACTCCATTGCGGAAACCGAGTTCCGCTGGCAAGTTTTCTGGGGGAGCCACGACCATCTCGTTACACAATCCGCCGTATCACATGAATCCCGTTGACCGCTGACGCAGGCGTCGGACGGTAGCCGCCGCTTTCGGTTGAAGACGCATTAACCTCAGCCCTTATGCTCCCGAGAACGGGTTTTAGACCGTTTCCTGGCACTCCTCGCTCCGGTTACCACCTTCTTGTCCGCGCCGCCGATTTAGCGTAGGAACTCGTCGAGTTCGTCGGGCAAATACAGCCCGTACCCCGCTACCAGGTGGCGCCAGGCGGGCGGCTTGTTCGCCCGGTCCCAGCGCCTCAGTGTTGGCGTTGCATCCGATGTAGGTGGTGGCCTCCGCGACCGTCAGGTACTCGTTTAGCTTTGCCACTGTCATCCGCTCTAGATGGGTACTTAAGGTAGCATTATGCAGGATGCCACGGAGCATGGGAAGTCCGTTATCAGCTTACCCCTGCTGGGGCGGGTTTCCCGCAGTGGGAGACCGCAATCTCTGGGGCCTCACGGGCCTGCCAGACCCCGTTTCCGATTGTTTCCACGCTGCTGACTGGGGCCGGGAGTGCTGATCCGCGCCAGCCGTAGGGCGCATACGTGACAGGTTCAGCTCGTAGCGGAAGCAGTACTACTGTGGACACCACCGCAGCGTCGCCAGACGCGTCGAGGTTAGCCGGTCCTTCCGTTCGTAGCGCGGTGCCTCACCGCTGCACGGCCGCTAGTCATGGTCCTGCTCTGGTGGCAGTCCGAGGTCCTCGGGATACACGTCCCGGCGGTTCTCACCGAGGCCAAGCGAGTCGAGCGGCGACTCGCACTTGTCGTGACTCACAGGCCGGGGATTCAGCACAGCCCCTCCGCGCAGTGTAGCCGTGCCCAATTTCCGGTTAGAATGTCCATGATCGGGAAGGCGGGAGTCATGACCCGCTGGAGCCGCTCGCAGCCGTGCTCCCCCCCACTGTCCGGCGCGGCCGCGGGCGGCGACCCGACGGAAAGGACAGTGAACCATGGCAGAGGGATTATCCCGGGGCACAGCCGAGTATCGGCTATGTAAACAGATTGCTCCCCCACTTCGAGAACTAGATCGAGCCGTCTGCGATCCAAGAGTAATGACGTGGTTTCATGAACGCTGGCAGGAGGCGCTCAAGTACCGCCGCGATAGCCAGGTAAGCAAAGAAAAACAGGAAACAGAGCAACAGGAGCACGCGCGTGTCATATATGCCGACCTGCGCGCCGGAGGGATAAAATACACGGACCCTAACAACCCACCGGCAAAGACGGGATGGCGATGGGGTTCTTTCGTCTTGGCCGATCCTGCGAGACAGGGCGCGGGTAGTTCTGACAGCCTACATGGGGGTATCGAAGGCGTTGTCCATGGTACAGAACAGTCCGAATCGTCATCAGTCAATCGGGATTACATTATCAGAGGCTGGTTCCCCGAGAAGTACATGCTGTCACTTCCGGCACCGGTATGGGATACGCTCAGCGGTTCCGCAGTAGTCTTGGCCCTTCTGCATGATACTTGTCTTGTCGACACTCTGGAACCGGAGAATCTGAAGCGGATCTTCCTGGACGACAATGATGAAACGATCTGCTTATTCCTCGAGTTTTGGGACAAGCTCGAAGATGAGCATAACCCGGCAGATGCCGTTGCTCGGCGATGGGAGCTCGTTCAAGAGCAAATCCCTTCACGGCCGATGGTTACCGAAGACGCGGACCCGGAGACGCCTGAAGAACAGGTCGAAACGAATCCGCAGTACGAGTTCCGCTGTGAGGGGGATGTGTGGCACTTCGCGTTCGAGTCTGAGCGAGGGTCACACGCTGATCAACTCGGGTTCACATACATCCGGGAAGTGCTATCGAGGCCAGGGGAGCTGGTCTCAACGATGGAACTACAAAAGTGTGCGCGCGACGGCCCCCCCGAACGGGTGACCAGGCCCGAAGATCTGGGCGACCGCGACGATGGCGATGGTGTCGTATCTGGCCTATCGTCGGGCGGCACAGACCACGTCTATGATGCCAAGTACCGGGAGGATCTAATCCAGAAACGTGACGATCTGAGGATCAGATTGGAAACGGCGCGGAGTAACGGCGATCTTGAGAGTCGCGACGAGCTCGAAGACTATCTTGCGGAAGTCGAGAAGCGATTGGAGGACGCACAACTGTTGGCACCAGCCCTAAAAAGGCAACCCGCAAGGCCGTATACAAAGCGATCAAAAGGGCCAAACAGTCCATCAGAGAAAACCCCAACCTTTCACGACTCGCCAAGCACCTGCAAGACCACCTGAAATGCGACACAGGCACAGTCACCTACATACCCGATTCCAGCATTAACTGGACCACCCACTAAATAACTGCTCAAGAGCGCGTGGCGCTTTGTAACCTGCTTGTTCTTAGGCACTTACGCCTGTCGCCCACTTTCGTGCGATCGATTGCAGGTCAAAACGGCTGCGCAGCTCCTCTGCGTGCGAATCGGTCCCAGGGCTGTTGTCGCATGATCGTGAGCACCTATTTAGCTATCCCACACTGATGCCCGGCGACATTATTTGTCGCCGCGGCGACATTTCTTGTCACCCCATACAACCTGAGCTAGCAACGGCTTTGTTTGTATGGAGAAGACGACATGCCGACAGCAGCGTCCGAACTCAAGACGATCACTGAAGTTGCGCGAGAAATGGAGGTACCGACCCACCAAGTGCGGTACGCCATCGAAGCCTACCGAATCGAGCCCACGCAACGGGTGGGGATTATCCGCGCCTACGATGCCGTTAAGGTGGATGCCATAAAGTCGGCGGTACGGCGGGTGGCCAACCGGAGGTCGGGTGCGTGAACAAGTTCAACGGCCAGCGTATCTTGTCTGATGGCTCTTGGTCAATGTTGCCCAATGTGGCACTCCAGACCGGGGCGATAGCCAAGCTAACGAAATCTGATGGCCGCGTATATATGGCCATGGTGCTTAAGGCCCACTGGCGCGATGGTGGAAAGGTAATTCTGCCGCAAGAGACTCTCGCATCGTACACTGGAATAAAAGAACGAGCGGTCCGGCTGTCGCTCCAGCACCTTATAGAACTTAACCTTATACGGCGGCTGAGCCACGGGGGTGGGCGGAGGGGCAACGCAGCTGTCTATCAAATTGTCGCCACCACTGATAACGAAAACCGGCACGTACATGCCAGAATGAAACCGGCACGTACGTGCCGGAATACCCCTGAAAACCGGCACGTAGCGACCGCTATAGAGCCGGCACACACATGCCAGAATACCCATGACAACCGGCACGTAGCAACCGCTTTAGAACCGGCACGTAACTGCCGGACTAAAGAGATGATCCAAACAGATAAGAATAAAAGAGATATTGATGCACCGCTGGTGCTTCCGCTCTTATTGGATACATCCGAGTTCCGCAAGGCGTGGGGTGAATGGGAAGCTTACCGGAAGGAAATGCGGAAACCACTCACAGAAAGCACGATCAAACGACAGATAGGCAAACTGGAGAAACTCGGCCATGACACCGCAATCGAGACCATCGAACGATCAATCGAGCACGGCTGGACCGGACTGTTTGAACTGGATCGGAGCCGACAACACAATCAAAAAGGCGTTCCCAAACTCACCGAGAAAATCACGGTCCCCGAATATAGTGCCAGCGGATGATACATTCTGTACCGAGTGCCACAACCCCGTGCCACCAAGCCGGGCAGCCCGAGCATTATGTCAACAGTGTTACACGCGATTGAGTATACGCAACGATCGCCGGCGGGTGTGCGGCATATCGCCCCGGCACTTGAAGCTCCGCGATTGGTCGCACCTAAATCCACCACTTGATGGTGCCAACCGATGGCATGCCGCAGTGCGGAACGTAAAGGAGTTTCTCAATTCTGAGTAACACTTCACTCGTCTGCAAAAATTTCTGAGATTTATGCTGCATAGCCCTTGCGCCGGGAGCGCGCACGCGCGTATACCCTCGGCATGAGCAAAGCGGCGACACGTTCGAACGCGTTGGACAGCTTGGTAGCGGCGTTG
>JBDRDH010000003.1:0-25062 GCA_043820985.1 Planctomycetota bacterium | reverse complement strand
TCCCAGATCACGTGTAGCAAGATGCGCTGCGTCCCGCCGGTGGGTCGCGGTGGCGGATACACCATGCCGGGCCACTGCCAATAGAGGTTGAGGTTAATGAAGCCCGGGGCGACGCCGCTGATCTTCGTCCAGGATTTCGCTGGTATGGGTGCATCCTGCCACAGCAGATTAGTGGCACCGTGCTTTTGATCGATCAGGTAGCTCCTCTTCGACGTGATCCACGCGAAAAGATCGCGCTTGTTTTCAACGACGAGCGCGCAGAGCATGTCGGCCTGTTCGGCGTCTTGTTGTCCAGTCGGATCTGTGACGCTCACACGCAGGTGGTCGGTCTCGTAGTCTACTTGTCCGGCAATATTCGCCGGTGCGATAAAGCGAACCCGCATGTCTGAGACGTGCTGTCGGGGTTCGGGGCTCGCGCATCCCACCAGTGAAGCCAGAACCATTGTTGCCACCAGGGCATTGATCGAACATCGCATCGTCTTACTCCCTCGTTAGTGCCCGCTAGTCTTTATGCTTACAAAGTACCGCTGTCCACCCGCACGCCCTTGTCCGCCGCTTCAACCGGAACTCAGATAACTAAGAGACAATAGGATCATCCATCTATTTCTTAAGTGTGTTTCATCGCTGCTGGCGCGTGAGGGCAAAAGAAATCAGTTCATTGACTGCTCTCTCCCTAGTCCCCACTGGCCTTGTCCAGCCAATGCCACTTGTCGTGCCAGACGCGCTTGGGCTTTTCCGGCTCCTCTAAGTCCCACAACTCGATGTTGTGACCGCTGAAAACCGTCAGCAGACACGTGTTGCGAACAAAGCGTGCGGTGGGCCCCCGCCAGCGCCCGGTAATCGTAGCTAAGTGCCTCCCGGACGGGATGTCCCGAAGGGCCACAGAGTTATCCGGATTCGGCCGTCGATGCTCGTACCCCGCAGCGAGCAGGCGGCCGTCAGACGAGATGGCAACCGAGTTCACGCGGTCTCCTCCAACTCGAGCCGCCTGCTCCATCTGCTCAGTGGACCGGCGCCAGAAGCGCAACTGTTCACTTGGGTGATCCATTAGCGTCTCAGCTCCACGTCTGCCGGTCCGCGAGTCGCCGTACGCAGCAACAAGCACGTCACCGTCTGACAGAAACGCCAATTCAGTCGCAACAGCGCTTCCCCGCTGCAGGCTCATCAACGGCTTGAATGGGGCCACGGACCAGACCTTTACCGTTCCATCGTCCCCGCCTGCCGACGCCAAGTACTTCCCGTCACCGCTGAACGCGACACCCGTGACGGCTCCCGCGTGCCCAGGTAGTTGGGCGACGATCTTGCCGCTGGAGAGTTCCAGCACGCGAATCCGACAGTCGGCGCAGCCCATTGCGAGCAGTGCACCATCGGGGCTGAAGGCAAGACTCGCAACGAATGTTGGCAAAGTGAAGCTCGCTGCTGGCTCCAAACGAACGGATGACGCGGCCTCATCCGAGACACTAATCGCCCAGACCGTGACCGTCCCGGACTTGTCCCCGGCGGCGAGCTTCCGTCCGTCTCGTGTACATGCGATCGATAGGAACGCTCCTGAGGGCTCGGCTTTGTGCAGCACAGAGAATAATACTTTTCCCGTGTGCAGATCGTAGATCTTGAGTAATCCATCGGAAGACCTGCCCTTGCGGCCGGCGGCGACCACCAGGGGCATGGTGTGGTTTGTGCATACTGAATAGATGATCCCGTTATCGCATAGAGGCCCACGGCCCAAACGGTCCCACCAAAACTGTTGTCCACCAGCAGCCGCCGGCATATCACGGTTGTCAAAAGGCAGACCCTCTGTCGCAAGCAGCGGAACAGCAGTTGCGGCCGTGAACAAGAGGATTGTTGTGATCATGCGAGTGGCCGACGGTCTGTCAATGAAGAGTTCGGCATTGGAACATACCATCACATAGTTCTTGCGGCAGGTCGACATGATGACGGTTTCCTCATACCCTGGAATTATACCCGTTTTGGCGCCGTGCGCTGCGATATAGTGGGTGTTTCCGGTGATACCTGGCCGCTCATTTTTATGTGGCACCGGCATCTTGCCGGTGGAGCTTAGGTCGATAGCTCGTTGAGTCGAGACGGCTTGTGCTGGCTGACGGCATTAATCCTCGCTGGCGCTTCGGGTTCTGAATTACCAGTGCAGAGTGGCTCGGCAGGAGCCTCGCCCTCCCTTTCCTCGGCCTGCGAGCCGCAGGCCGCTACAGATTTCCGCGCTGATCTGTTAGTAGCTGATGCGTTTTCTCAGCAAGTCGTCATTCAGCGGTGTACGAGCCAGGATCTCGGCGATGCGTAAGCCGGCCTGGCCGTCGCCGTAGACGTTGCGGCCGCCGCGGCGGGGGCGTTTTTTCAGAGCCGCGCGCAGGGCGGCGCGGACGGACTGGAGTGATTCGCGGGCGTGAATCACGGAGGGACCACCGACCTGGCGGCCGGCCTGGCGGTCGCCGACGTTAACCGATGGTGTGCCAGCCAGTGGGGCTTCTATGATTCCGCTGGAAGAATTTCCGATCAACACGTCGGCGTTCAGCAAGGCACGCAGATAATCGTCGCGCGGCAGCGAACGCACGAGTTCGACGTCGGCCGGGGACGATTTCTTTTGATGTCGCTTGATAGCGTGCAAAACGCCGCTATGGCCGCGGTCGGTGTTGGGGTAGATGATCAGCCGGCGCAGACCGGCGGCGCGCACGGCGTCCAGGACAACCGTGGCGGCCTGCTCCTCAACCTCCGCCGAACGGCCATAGGCGTGTTGCACAATTAACGCCATACCGGAACGCCCCCGACGACGCGGCTCGGCGGCGATCAGTTCGCGCATACGATCGAGGCCGGGCGCGCCGACCACGTACACCCGGTTCGCGTGTTCACCCAGGCGGATGATGCGCCGCGCGGCCTGGCGCGTGGCGGGCAGATGAATATGCGCCAGCTTGGTAATCGCGTGGCGCAGCGAATCGTCAAAATCCCCCGGGGCCACGTCTCCGCCATGGACGTGCGCCACAATCCGGCCGGTCGTGACTCCCGCCAGAGCCCCCGCCATGGCTTCGATGCGATCGCCCAGCACGAGCACGATGTCAGTGTGGGCGCTTTCGAGGAAACGTGCAATGCCGGCCACACCCCGTCCCAGGCCGGCGGCCTGATCGAGTGGATCGTCTGATCCGGTCTGCATGCGGATACGGGCGTCGATCCGCCAGCCGTCGCGCGCGATCAGATCCACGGTGCGGCCGAACTCGCGCAAGAGGTGGATGCCGGTGACGATTGTCTGGAGTTGCAGGCTGGATTGGTTCCGGATGGCCGCCATGATCGAGCGGAAGGGGCCATACTCCGCCCGCGTGCCGGTTATCGCGGCCACACGGCGGCGGCGTCTGGTCACGCGAGCATATCCCATGTGAGTACTGTATCGTATGAAATATCCCGCGTAACCCGCCGATCCAGTAGAGACTCAATTTGATCCGGCGCGATGCCGCCGGCGGGCCGCTTGCTGGTCAGCATCTCCGGTGTGAGTAGCGTGCCAGCCTGGATGTCCCGGGCGGCGACGAGACTCTTGCGCGCCACAGCGCGCACATCGGCTTCTAGTTCGCTCATGCCCAACGCACCACTGCCAAGCGACACTTCCGCTTGACGAACGGCATCGATATACGCCCGTAATTCCGGCGGACTAAGTGACATGGCGTGGTCCGGGCCGGCCACGGCGCGATCCAACGTGAAATGCTTTTCCAGCACACACGCCCCTGCGGCCACGGCCCAGGCCCCGGTTTGTTTTGACTGCGTGTGGTCGCTGAAGCCGCAGGGTACATTGAAGAGGGTGCGCATGGTGGCAATAGCCCGCAGATTCGCCACATCCAGCGGCGTCGGGTAACAACTAATGCAATGGAGCAGGATCAGTCGGCGACCGGCACCCCAGCCACGGAACTGCCGCACGCAAGCGTGTATCTCTGCCACCGTCGAAGCCCCAGTCGAGACGATCAGCGGCAGACCGGTTTCCGCGACCTCGCGTAGCAAGGGATTATTGTTCAGATCGGTTGAGGCTACCTTGATCGCCGGCACATCCAGTTGGCTCAGCCGAGTGACATCGGCACTACCAAAGGGTGTGGCGATGAACTCGATGCCGCGTTTGCGGCAGTGTTCGCGAATACGCCCGAACTCTGCCGGGGTAAGTTCCAACTTCTCGAGCATCTCTCGTTGCGAAGTGTGTCCTTCAGTCTGTTGATAAGCCGCCAGGCCAGCGGTGGCGCTGGCCAGGTCGGCGGCGCGGAACATCTGGAACTTGACGGCGTCGGCCCCGGCTTCGACGGCGACATCCACCAGTGCCAGGGCCTTCTGAACCGAACCGTCATGGTTCACCCCGGCTTCCGCGATGATGTAGGCGGGGTGGCGGTCGCCGATGGGGCGACCGTTGATCCGGATCATATACGCGTCCGCCGGCTCAGACGCCGGTGTGATCCAGGATGGCGGGCTGTTGCAGGAGGAACTCGGCATAGCGCAAGTCGTCCAGGGTGTCGATGTCCAAGCCCCGCGTAGCGGTCATCGGATAAACCAGTCTGCGCAGAGCGTGAGGCGAATCCAGGTAGTCGCTGACGCGATAGATGTATATCGCGCCATTGAGCCGATAAACGACATCCTCGCCGTGCAGCCGGTCAAAGCTGCCGTCCTTGCGTACATGCCCCAGCCAGGATGCGGGCACGGTGGGCGAGGCCGATACCACGGCACATGGCGCGTTGGTTTCAAACAGCTCCACGGCCGCCTGAATATCCGCGGCCTGGCGTAGTGGCGAGGTGGGCTGGAGGATCATGACCACATCGTGGTTTTCACCACGCCGGCTCAATTCATCGAGCATGAAGCGGTTGGAATCCAGCGTGGAGGTATCATCGCGTGCCAGGTGCGCTGGGCGCAGCAGGGGACAGGCTACGCCACATTCCTCGGCGGCGGCGGCAATCTCAGGGCTGTCCGTATTCACGTAGACCGCATCCAGAACCTGGCTGTCGACAGCGGCGGCGCAGGTGTAATGAATAAGCGGACGCCCGTTGAGCAACTGGAGGTTCTTGTTTGGTACGCGTTTAGAGCCGGCCCGCGCGGGAATGAGCCCGACAATCTTCATCTGGCCAATATCCTTTCCAGCCGTCACCCAGATCCTGATTCCAGTGCCATGCCGGAAGATTCCTGAGCGCGGAATCCACATCCTCGCCGGCCAGTACCTGTCAGCGAAAATATCCTGTGTGGTAGCTCAGATCAGCGGCGGAGCACCTCGGCGGGTGTCGTGGATTTTCGCGCCAGCCATATGGCACAGCACGAAAATCGGCAGTACCCGGCCCAGCAGCATGGCCGCCATCAGCCACATCATGCCATATTGATATAAATCGACCGATTGGCGAATGCCGCTGGAGAGGTTCCGGGAAGTGACCCGTTCGATCAGCCCGGTGGTCAGATTGCCGCCCCCGACCGCGGAGGCCGCGTCCAGGAAGGCATCCGCGAAAGTGGGGGGGGATTGATAGATCGACGCGGTACGCGATTCGATGACCAGCAGGCCGCCGGCCACAATGGTGGTTAGCAGAATTAAGAGGGCCAAACAGACGATCCCGGACAACAGGCAGCGGAAAGAGGCGGCGTGTGAGGATCGACCCCGTGCGGCCAGGGCTGCCAGGGCACCCCCCAGAGCCCAGATCAGCAGGGACCATTTGATCCCGCCCGAGACGGATCCGGCTTGTGGCCCCAGCAGCAGCGTACTCGCCAGAACCATCTTGGAGCCTTCGGTGATGTTATGTTCCTGGAGTGATTCAGTGGCCATGCCGGCACAGGAGGCGCAGGTGATCTGCACGAGGCAGCGGCCCATGCGTTCGCCGCTTATATCGCCCGTGAGCGCTTCCGATGAGGCGTTGCTCGGCGATCCCCCGCGCGGTGCCTCCAGTGTGTAAAGTATGCCCGCCATCAGCACCAGGAATATCACGTAGGTTAATGCCAACCCCAGCACGCGGGGCGTATATAAGCACCGACGACGCAATCTACTCATCGGTAAGAGCCAGATCGTCCAGCCCAATCCGCCGACCAATGCCACGACAGCGTAGATCCAGTGCGATGACCGGTGAGTATCCCCGGGTAACCAACCCAGCGAGGCAAACGCCGCGATGGCGCGCCACGCTGATGAGGACCAGCCACCTTGTCCGATCCATTTGTCCGTGCCGCTGATGAAGCCTTCCAGGCAGGCTACGACTGGGATGGATAATCCTGTCAGGAGTACAAAAACCACCAATATCAGGCCCAGGGATGGCAGGGGGACACTTTCCTTACAGGCCAGCCACAGCCGCTGAATGGCTCCCCGTGCGGCGGCTAGAAAGAGAAGTGCCCCAGCAATTCCCAGGCCCGTCAGCACCCAGCGGCCCGTGGGCGTATATTCATCATCCACGTCATACAGCAGCAAACCCACGCCACAGGTGGCACTGAGCGCATCGAACGTGGAACGCCAGATATTCATCCGCCCAAAGTATGTCCATTCACGCTCATCCAGCTCTTTGCAGGTTTGTGTGTTAAGAACCACGCCGCCCACCACTGAGACCACCAGCAGGGCCGCGATCAGCCAGATATCTGGTCGGAACGATGGCTTCATCTGGTAGAATCTCCGGCGTCGGGGTGAACGCCCAACAAATCGAGCCATTGACGCATCAGATCCAGAACCTGCTCCGCATCGAGCTGCGCGGGGTTCAGCGCCCGCATCTGCCGGATGACAACCTCTTCCGGCTCCTCAAACAGACGCAATTGTCGCTGCCGGCGGCGCTGGACGGCGGCCAGCACCGGACGTTGCGATTCGCGTGAAAAAGTCTTCTCGAGTTCGTTCAGTACCGCATTAGCCCGCTCCAGCACGTTACGCGGTATCCCCGCCAGGCGGGCCACGTGCAAGCCATAACTGCGGTCGGCGGACCCGGGAACGATGCGATGCAGGAAAACCACCTGGTCCTCATACTCGCGCACCGCCACGTTCAGATTGAAAACCGGATCGAGCAGTTCACCCAGTTCGGTTAGCTCGTGATAGTGCGTGGCGAACAGGGTGCGGCAGTGACAGCGCGTGGCCAGATGTTCGGTAATGGACCAGGCCAGCGAGATGCCGTCAAAAGTGCTGGTGCCGCGACCGACCTCGTCGAGGATCACCAGGCTGGACAGCGAGGCGTTATGCAAAATGTTGGCGGCCTCGATCATCTCGACCATGAACGTGGATTGCCCGCGGGCCAGTTCGTCACTGGCGCCGACGCGGGTGAAAATGCGATCGATTAGACCAAGCCGCATGCGTTTTGCGGGAACCCAACATCCGGCCTGTGCCAGCAAGGCCAGCAGCGCCACCTGCCGAATATACGTACTCTTGCCGGCCATGTTGGGGCCGGTGATCAGGGCCAGGGACTGGCCATCGGCGGTCAGCGTCGTGTCGTTGGGCACGAAGCCGGCTTCCAGGGTTTGTTCGAGGACGGGATGGCGGCCTTGCTCAATCTCCAGCGAGGGCTCGGCAACAAATTCCGGGGCAATGTATTTCCGCTGTAGTGCCAATTCGGTCCAGCCGGCCAGCACATCGATCTCGGCCAACGCCGTTGCCGCCTGCTGTAGTGTGGGGATATATGTGGCCACGTGGTCGCGCAACTGCCGGAACAAGTCATATTCGAGTTCGTTGGCGCGCGTTTCGGCTGACAGCGCCTCGGTTTCGTACTGCTTGAGTTCGTCGGTGATGTAGCGTTCGGCGTTCTTGAGCGTCTGCTTGCGGACGTAGTCGGGCGGCACGCGGTCGCGATGCGTGTTGGTGACTTCGATATAGAAACCGAAAACCTTGTTGTAGGCCACCTTCAGCGAGGGGATGCTAGTACGTTCGATTTCACGCGCCTGGAATTCAACCAGCCAGTGCTGCCCCTGCGAGCCGATCGAACGCAGGCGGTCTAGTTCCGCGTTGAAGCCGGCGGCGAAGATCCCCCCGTCGCGAACGGTAACCGGGGCTTCCGGATGTAGAGTGGAACACAACTGGGCGGCCAGATCGTCCAGACCGTTCAGACGCTCCGCCAGGGTGTCACAATCCTCGTTGCGCAGCCCACTCAGTGTTTCGCGCAATGGAGCCAGTTGGGCGACCGCATTACCCAGGCCGCGCAGATCACGCGGGTTGGTGCGCTGCACACCCAGGCGTCCCACCATGCGCTCGATGTCGCCCATGGAGCGTAGAGCTTCTTGAAGCTGCTTCCGCGCCACATCATCCGTGCGCAGAGCGGCGATGAGGCCTTGTCGCCGATGGATCCGGGCTACGTCTTTCAGTGGGTAACAAAGCCAGCGCCGCAACAAGCGCGCCCCCATGGAATTACTGGTGCGATCCACCGCCGCCAGGAGTGTTCCGGCGCGCGCCTGGGTGCGTATTGTGCGTTCTACTTCCAGGGACCGCAGGGTGGTCGGATCCAGAATGAGGTAGTCGGTGATGACGCGCCGGCGCGGCGGCTGGATATGCTGGGCCGCGGTGCGCTGCGTCTCGCCAACATAGGCCAGCAGCGCGGCGGCGGCTTGTAGCGACGGATCGATTTCGTGAAAACCATAGCCTTCTAACGTGCTCGTGCCAAAATGTTCGCGCAAAAGTTGCGCGGCGCGGTGCGGCGAGAAATCAATCGCGTTGCGATAGGTGACCGCGGCGCCGACCCGGCTCTGTAATTCCGCCGCCAGCGGATGCGGACCGGCGGATTCTTCCGGCAGCAATACCTCGGCGGGATCCAGGCGACACAACTCATCCACCAGGCTGGCTGGCTGACAGGCCTGAACGATGAATTCTCCCGTGGACAGCTCCAACGCCGCGATCCCGGCGGAATGTTGTTCAAGAAAGATGGCCGCCAACAGGTTGCTACTCTGCCGATCGAGCAGGCCATCATCAGTCAGCGTTCCGGGAGTGACGATGCGGGCGATGGCGCGCTTGACCACGCCCTTGGCCTGGCGCGGATCTTCAATCTGCTCGCTGATGGCGACCTTGTAGCCGGCGGCGACCAGCTTCGCGAGATAGCCCTCGAGCGCGTGATAAGGGATGCCTGCCAGCGGGGTTTTACCCTTGTCACGGCTGGTGAGCGTGATCCCGAGCACTTTGGCGCCCAACTTGGCATCGTCGTAGAACATCTCATAGAAATCCCCCATCCGAAACAGCAGGATGGCCTCACCGGCCTGCTGCTTCTGCTGCCAGTATTGGCGCATGGCCGGCGTCAGCCGCTCACCCGCGGGGGGTGTCGGCGTGGAGTCGGGACTCTGGGATTTCGCCGATGTGTCAGTCACGATTGGCAATGTAGCCGACGTGCCGGATCCACGGAAGAGCCGATGTTAAGGTGTCGACTGGCCTTCCTCGGTGTGCTCCGGCAGTTCAACGTCCCCCAGATCCGCTGGCAGAGCGCGTGGTGTAACATCCACGTAACTCACATCAGGCAACTCTTTCTGTTTGGTGGCAACTCCCAGCTCCGTCACGCGCCGGCCCATTGGCAGCACCCGGCGTTCCCACGAGCCGACGGCATCGTTATAGCTGTCGGTCGCCCGCCGCAGATTGTCGCCGATTTTACCCAGGTGCTCGGCGAATTTAGCCACGCGCTCGAATAGCTCGCGCGCGGTCTGGCCAATCTGGCGGGCGTTCTCGATTACCTCCTGCTGCTGCCAGCTATGCGCGACCGTGCGCAGCAGCGCGATCAGTGTGGTGGGTGAAGCCAGGATCACGCGCTGCTTGATACCCTCCTCGATTAACTGGCGGTCTTGTTCGAGAGCGGCACTGAAGAACGATTCGCCGGGGACGAACATAACCACGAACTCCGGCGTCGATTCAAACTGCTCCCAGTAATTTTTAGCGGAGAGTTGCTGCATGTGCTTGCGTACGTCGTTGGCATGGCGAGCGAGAGCAGTCTGGCGGGCGCTCTCATCAGAAGCCTCGACGGCGTCCAGATAGGCGCTGGTCGGTGTCTTGGCATCCACCACCACCTGCCGGGCACCGGGCAGGTCCACTATCAGATCCGGCCGCAGGCGCCCGGAATCCGTATCCGTGCTCACTTGCGTGCGGAAATCGCAATGCTTGGATAAGCCCGCCATCTCGACGGTGCGCTGGAGCGTTATCTCGCCCCAGCGACCCTTGGATTGTGGTGAACGCAGGGCGTGAACCAGGCTACCCGTCTCGCGGCGCAGTTCCTGGTGCGTGGTGGCAACGGCCTGGAGCTGCTCGGTCAGACTGCCGTAGGCTTTCTGGCGGGATTCCTCGATGCGTTTGAGTTCGGCTTCATAACGTTGAAGAGCTTCAGCCAGTGGCCGGACCTTCTCCTGCGTTTGCTGGGCGAACGCCGCGCTGTTCTCACGCAGGGCTTTTACCGACAGGACCGTGAAGGCTTCCTTAAGGCGTGCCTCGGCGTCCGCCAGCAGTTTCTTCTGTTCCTCGAAGCTCTTGCGGGCTTCGGTCAGGCTGGTCTCGGCGGTTATGCGGGCATCGCGCTGCTCATGCAAGTCCTTACGGAGTTCCGCGAGTGCCTCCTCACCCTCCCCGAGTTGTCTGCGCACTTCAGCTATCGTACTCTCCTGAGCACCCAGCTTGCCATGCAACTCGGTCGAAGCCCGCTCCGCCGACGCGCGGGCACGACCGGTGGCCAGCAGCCATCCCAAAACCAATCCGACCACGGCGCCGGCCATCGCAAGTGCTGTCTCGATCATTGGGACACCTCCCAATTCCCGTTTACTACCTGGCAACAAGGCAACTTAAGCCGCCTTGTGAACCATGAATAGACATTGCCACGGGTTGAGAGTCATCTGTCAAGGGCGGCCCTTGATCCAGGACTGATGTCGAAAATTGTGGTCAGCTCCGGCAGTTGCCCTACAATTTTGTTTTTGATATCTACATTATGCGCCAACCTGATGGATTCCCACACAGGAGGAAACGGACCTATGGGCAGCACTAACCGCGGTTTATCGCTTGTATTGACAGTCTTTGTGTTAGCTGGATTCGGGAGTTTCCGCGCTACCGCCGATGAAGTGGTCTTCGCCCGGCATTTATCGCTTTCGCCCGACGGCCAGATATTGGCCTTCAGTTGGGCCGGCGATATCTGGACGGTTCCCATCACCGGCGGTGTGGCGCGGCGTCTGACGGTGCATCCGGCCCACGACAGTCACCCGGTCTGGTCACGGGATGGACAATATCTGGCATTTTCATCGGCCCGCCACGGTTCGAGCTGCATTTTTATCATGAATCGTAATGGCAGTGAGCTGCGTCGAGTGACGTTCGATGATCGTTCCGCCGCTCCCACGGACTGGTCGCCCGATGGCAAGTACATCTACTATCACTCCAGCCAGGAGGGACAGCTCTTCTGGGAGCCCAAGGTATACCGCGTGACGGCGAGCGCCGGCCAGCCCAAACGGGCCATGGATTCTTACGCCGCCAACGCGCGGGTCAGTCCCGACGATCGGTATGTAGCCTTTGTCCGGGGCGGTTCCAACTGGTGGCGGCGCGGCTATCGCGGCAGTGCCAACTATGACATCTGGCTGCACGTCCGCGAAACCAACGACTTCAGCCAGTTCACCGATTATGACGGCACCGATCGCCTGCCGGTGTGGGACAAACAAGGGCAGAACCTTTATTACCTCTCGGACCGCGGGGGCACCGTCAACGTCTGGACCCAACCACTCGCGGGCGGCGGCCCCCAGCAAGTGACGTACATGACGGAAGAGGACGTCCGTGATCTGGATATCTCGGCTGACGGTTCCACTCTGGTGTTTACACATTGGGATAAGTTGTACGTCATGTCATTGCCCAGCGGCCAGCCGCGGCAGGTCTCGATTACCGCCACGGCCGATTCCCCCTGGGACAACCTCGAACGCCGCACGCTCCGCACCGGTGCCAGCGAAGCCGAAGTGTCACCGGACGGCAAGGAGATCGTGCTGGTCGTACATGGCGAAATCTTCGTGATCAAAACCGAAGACAAGAAGCCCACTCGGCGGGTAACTGACTCACCCTACCGCGATCAACATGTATACTGGTCGCCGGACGGCAAGGCCCTCTTTTTCGTATCCGATCGTAGCGGTATCGAACAGATATATCGCGCCACCTCCGCCGCGGAGCCGGCAACGGCCCTCTCCGACTCGCGGCGCTTCAAGATCGAGCAGGTCACGGATCACCCGGATGGTTGTTATGGACCGGATGTCGCGCCGGATGGGACAAAGCTGGCCTATTTGCGCTTGCGTGGCGATCTGATCGTACGCGACCTGAAGAGCGGCGAAGAGCAGGTTTTGCAGGAGAGCTGGAACCAGCCAGGATTCCACTGGTCGCCCGACAGCAAGTGGATCGCGTACGCCGTCGAGGACATTGAGCACAACCAGGATGTGTGGATTGTGCCGGCCGACGGCAGCGCGGCGGCCGTGAACATCTCACAGCATCCGGATCAGGACGGCAATCCGCAGTGGTCCTACGATGGACGGATGTTGGCGTTCAGTTCGCAAAGGCAGGGCTTTGACAGCGATCTATATGTCGTATTTCTGGCACCGGAACTGAATGAGCTTTCCAGCCTGGATTACGACGAGTACTTCGAGAAGCAGGCCGAGGAGGTCAAGAAACGCAAGCCGCTCAAGTCGGCCGTGGCCAGCGGCAAGATTCGCCTGGCGGGGGAAGAGCCCGAGTCTCGACCGGCCACCCAGCCAACTGAAGGCGAAGAGCCCGAGGAACCCGCTACTACCCAGGAGTCGGAGACCACTGAGACCGAGGAAGAGGCGGAAGCCACCCTCAGCGATCAGCTTAGAACATTGCTGAAACAGTTCCTCGCGGAGCCCGAGCAGAAGAAGCCGGACAAGAAGGAGGAAGTGAAGAAAGAGCCCAAGAAAGAATATAAATATGAGCTCGAAACGGCGTATAAGCGGATTCGTACCGTCACGCGCCTGCCGAACAGCCAATCGCGGCCGGCTTTTTCGCCGGATGGCAGTTTACTGGTGTTCACATCCAATCACGATGGTGGCACCAAGCTCTATACCATCAAGTGGGACGGCAGCGAGCAGAAGCAAATCCTGAGTAGCAGCGTCGGGGTCTTGCGCTGGGATCTGAACGGTAAGAAGCTGTTCTACCTCAAGAGCGGTGTACCGAATTCCTGCTCGGCCAGCGGCTCGGGAGCCAAGGCTCATGCCTTCCGCGCTAAAATGGCCATCGACCATGCCGCCGAAGCGGCTCAGAAGTTCGACGACGCCGCCCGCGCCCTGGGGCGCGGCTTTTATCATCCGACCCTCAAGGGCCTCGACTGGCCGAAATTGACCGGCAAATACCGCGAACTGGCGATCAAGACACGCACCACCACCGAGTTCAATGAAATCTTCAGCATGTTACTGGGCGAACTGAACGGCTCGCACCTGGGTATCTCTGGTGGCAGGTCCAGCGGCGGCAGCGCCGAGCGCAGTGGTTACCTGGGTTGTGAGTTCGATCGCGATTATCCCGGGCCGGGTCTGAAAGTGAGCCAGGTGGTCCGCCGCTCGCCGGCGGATCGAGCCGAAAGCAAACTGGTGCCGGGTGATGTCATCCTGAAGATCAACGATCAACCGGTGGGACCAACTGAACCGCTCGATCGGATATTGATTGATACGGCAGATG
Source organism: Planctomycetota bacterium (assembly GCA_043820985.1). Lineage (GTDB taxonomy): Bacteria > Planctomycetota > Phycisphaerae > UBA1845 > Fen-1342 > JAAYXS01. The sequence continues at coordinate 11,489 of JBDRDH010000003.1, read as the reverse complement.
AGCCAGTGACACTGGAGTATCAGCCTTCTCCCGATCGCCAAACAACGGAAACCGCGAAAGAGTCCGCGGAAGAGGATGAAGCTACTCCGGAAGACGCGGGAGGGGCTGCCGGCGACAAGACAGAGGGTGAGGCAGACACAACTTCCGACGCGGATGAGGCTCCCGCGGAAGACAAACCACGCGAGATGCAGATCCGCCCCATCTCCTACGGCCATTATGCCGGTTTACAATACAACGCCTGGGTGGAGTCCAATCAAGCGTATGTCGAGCAGCAGTCCGAGGGGCGTGTCGGCTATTGTCACATTCGTGGAATGAGCACGCCCAGCTTTGAGGTCTTCGAGCGCGACCTGTACGCCGCCGCCCATGGCAAGGAGGGGCTGATCATCGACGTGCGTAACAATGGTGGCGGCTGGACGGCGGACTGGATCATGGCCGTCCTGAGCGTCAAGCGGCACGCCTACACCGTGCCCCGCGGCGCGACTGGCAGGGGCTATCCACAAGGTCGCCTGATCTTTTATGCCTGGACCAAGCCGGCCACGATGATGTGTAATCAGTACAGTTACTCAAACGCCGAGATCATCTCACACGCCTTCAAGAATCTGGGGCGTGGCCCGCTGGTGGGGACGACCACGTTCGGAGCGGTGATCAGCACCGGTGGCTATGGGCTGATTGACGGGGCCTATGTACGTATGCCATTCCAGGGCTGGTACACGTTGCCGCACGGGGTGGACATGGAACTCAATGGCGCCGAGCCGGATCTGCGGGTGTCGGTCGGGCCGGCGGATGAAGCGGCGGAGCGACGACCGCAACTCGATGCGGCGATTCGCGCCACGCTGGAGAGCATTGCGGCCCAGGCCGGCGCGGACGGGTAGTTGTATGAGCGGATTACGCGTCAAGCTGAAACCGCCGTTCAAGCTCACGCCGGCGGCCACCCATTTGTTGGCCGCCGCTCTGGGTGCTGGTCTGCTGGCTATTGGGTGCTGGTTATGGCGCGCTGGTGGCACGCCGAGCGCGATTCCTCCAGACCCTGATCGGACCGCGCCGGAAAACTACTCCTGGCAAAAACAACCCGCGCCAGTTTTTCCGATCCCGCCCTATGCCGTCCATCTCGCGGAGGCGCGCATCGTGCTCGATCCGGGCCATGGTGGGCACGGCGGCCGTCCCAATTGGAAGTGCGGGCCGACGGGTTTAAGGGAAGCGGAAGTAAATTTGCGCGTGGCGCAATATCTGCGCGAGTTTTTAGTCACAGCGGGTGCTGAAGTCCATATGACCCGTGATGCCGATGTTTACCTGGCGCCTGATACACAGAGCGACAACCGGCTGCGCGTCGCGCTAGCCAATCGTTTACGCGCGGACTTGTATCTTTCAATTCATCACAACGGCTCGGACAAAGCACAGCCGAATTACACGGCGTTGTTTTACCATGGAGCACCTGACCATAATCCGGCCAGCTTGTGCGCGGCTCGACACATCCTGACGGGCTTGAACGATGCGCTACGCCTGGAGCAACATCTGCCGTGCGCGCTGTTGAGCGATTCCCTGCTGGCGCGCCAGGGCTTGCAGGTTTTGCGTGAAGCGCGCGTGCCCGCCGTTTTGTCCGAGTCTTGTTTTCACTCCAATCCGGAACAGGAGCGCCGGTTGCGCGCTCCGGTTTATTGCCGGCGTGAAGCGTATGGATATTTTCTCGGATTAGCGCGTTGGGCCCAGGCGGGTTTGCCGCGGGTGCGCCTGGTGCCACCGACGCGCGGCGCTCGGCGTGTGGCCGTGGAGCTGGATGATGGCTTGACGGCGCGGAGTGGGTGGGGTCATGAGTTGGACAAGATCGTTGCCGGCTCGCTGGTGGTGCGCGTCAACACCCAACCGGTGCCGTTTACCTATGATTCATTCAGTCAGCGTGTTTGGTTTGATGCTCCGAATCCGGAGGGAGCCAATCCGCCGCGGATTTACGTGGATTTTGAGAATATCTTTGGCCAGCATGTACTGCACCCGCGTTTCGAGCTGTCACCAGGGCGCTAGGAAAGGAAACGGCCCGCCACCACGTAGTGACGGGCCGTCGAGTCGGCGGAACAGCAAGCAAGGTTCCCCGTAAGCGGTCGCCATTCTCGCGGCGACCGAATCCTTGCCTCTACTTCCAGGTATAATTTCCGAAAGGTCCTTGATTGACCTTGGGGGTGGCTGCAATCAGCCAGGCATTGGCCTTGCCCCGCGTGACGGCCTTGATGCCGGCGCCATATTGCTGCTTCATCCAGCGATAGCACGCCGTGGGGCTCTTGGTGGTCCACTGCTCGCCGAAGTATTTGTTGAACTGCTGATTGGTGAACTTGTAGACTCGATAGCCACTGTTGACGTACTTGAGCCACTTGTTCGCGGTGGTTGGCGAGAAAATGGTCTGCTTGGCGGGCCCGGTGAATTGGGTATAAACGGTGCGATACGAACCGATCCGCCACTCACATTCATTGCGGGCCGGCTTGAACGCCGGCGAGCTGCACTTGAAGTAGTCGAACTTCTTGCTCGTGTGCCGGTTGTAGGTACGCTGCCGCGTGGTGGTACGGTTGCCTGATTTCGTGTAGGTTTTCGGTGTTGGCATTGTTCTCTCCGTTCGCTTGCTATTCGCCGTGGCTGTCAAAATAATTCACAAGTGTTGTTCTGTTTGTATCGGGATCTTGTTGACGCGAGTTAAGTAATCATGTGCGAGATTGAGCGACCAGCGGTACCTTCCAGGACTATTCATCGGGTGTTGCCCGGCGTTGCTTTACTGCTGCTGGTAGTGCCGGTCGGGTGTCGGCGCCCGCCGGAGAAAGCGGTCACCGACACGGTGGTGATCTATACCTCGGTCGATCAGCGTTTTGCCCGGCAGGTACTGAAGCGGTTTGAAGAGCAATCCGGCATCCGGGTCGAGATCCTGGCTGATACCGAGGCGGGCAAGACGACCGGCCTGCTACGCCGGCTGGAACGTGAGGTTTCCCGCCCACGTTGTGATGTCTGGTGGTCCAGCGAGGTCTTTGGAACCATCGAACTGGCCCGCCGAGGGGTGCTGGAACCCTATGAGAGTCCGGCGGCGGCGGATATTCCGAGCGCGTGGAAGGATCCCGAGCACTATTGGACGGCCGGCGCGGCCCGAGCGCGCGTGCTGGCGTTTCACCCCGAGCGCGTCAAGCGTGATGCACTACCGCAAACCTGGCTTGAGTTGGGATCGCCGCCCTGGGCCTCCCGGCTGGCCATCGCCAATCCCCAATTTGGCACGACACGCGGCCATATCGCGGCCATTTGGGCGACGGCCGGCCCCGAGGCGACCCGGAAATTTCTTCAGGGTCTGAGCGACGCGGGGGCTCAGATTGCTGATGGTAACGCACATGCCGTGCGGTTGGTGGCGTCCGGGGCTGTCGACCTGTGCCTGACAGACACCGACGACGTCTGGGTAGCCCAACAGCGGGGTGAGTCGCTGGATCTGATCTACCCGCGCCTGACTCCGGATGGCCCGATCGTCTGGATCCCCTGCTCGGTGGCATGCGTACGCGGCGGACCGCATCCCGCCGCCGCCCGGCGCTTGATCGATTACCTGGTCAGTGCCGAGGTCGAGCAAGCCCTGGCCCGGAGCGACTCGCACAATATCCCGGTACGTCCGGAACTGCGTAAGAAATTGTCGATTGAGGGGCCACACCCCCATCCATTGGACTTCCGCCGCATCGCCGATGAGCTGGATTCCGCAACGCGCCTGGCTCGCGATATACTATTACAATAGAAGAGTTGCAGGAGCACAATTATGGTCGCCCGGCTGGTGACCTGGTGCACGGAAATAAATCTGGAGGATCTGGCCATGAAAAGGCAGCACGCCAGTGGGTGGCGGCACGGTAACCCATGGTCCGGCAGACGTCTCGTCGGGCTGATCGGTGCTGCCTTATTCCTTATATGGCCGCTGGCGACCGCACAGGCGGAAAGTCCGGCCGCCGTCGTGATACCCATCCGGGGTGAGATCAACGACGTTCTGAAAGGCAGTATTGAACGTCGCCTGGAAGCCGCTCTGGACGATGGGGCCAAGACGATCATCTTCGAGATGGACACACCCGGTGGATTGGTCACCAGCGCGCTCGATATATGTCGAATGATCAAGAACCTGCCGGAGGATGTCGTTACCGTGGCTTGGGTACATCCGGATGCTTACAGCGCCGGTGCCATGATTTCCGTGGCCTGCCAGCGGATCCTGATGGGGCGCTCGGCCTCCATTGGCGATTGCGCACCGATCATGATCAATCCGGCCGGCGGCCTGCAAGAGCTGCCCACCACCGAACGTGCCAAGGCTGAAAGCCCCGTCTTACAGGAGTTTCGTGACTCCGCCACACGTAATGGCTACAACCAGATTCTGCTGCGGGCCATGGTCACCGTCGGGGAGGAGGTCTGGTGGGTTGAGGATGTGAAGACTGGCGAACGGCGTTTCGTCAACGGTGATGAAAAACAGCGGCTGCTGGGCGAGGGCGGGCTTTCCTTTGACGACGATGACGCCAGCTTGCCGGAGTGGCGTCTGGTCGAGAACTATATCGATCCACAGACGCAACGCGAGGTACCCGCCAAGCAACCAGTCGACGCGGCAAACGAGCTGCTGACCCTTTCCCAGAGTGATGCCGTGGCTTATGGCATAGCTCTCGGTATCGCGGAGGATCTGGTCGGTGTCACCGAGTTGCTGGAGCTGAACAGGGCTCCGGTTTACATGGAAACGACATCGTGGGAAGAATTCGTGATCTGGCTGAACAGCCCACTCGTGCGCGGGATCCTGTTTATCATTGTCCTGATCGGGGCTTATATCGAGTTCCAGTCGCCCGGCCTGATCCTGCCGGGAGCCACGGCGGCGGTCGCCTTGGTGATCTTCCTGGCGGCACCGTATGCCGCCGGTCTGGCGGATGTCTGGACCTTCGTGCTGCTGGGCATCGGCATTATTCTGCTGATGGTGGAGATTTTCGTGATCCCCGGCTTCGGGGTCACCGGCATCCTGGGGATATTGCTGATATTGGTGGCTTTCATAGGTACGTTCGTGCCGGCCGAGCCGGTGCCACAGGGCCCGAACGCGCCCTGGTTCAACTGGCCCAGCCTACCGGCCACCTGGGAGGCCATGAAGGTGGGTATCCTGGTTCTTTCCAGCAGTGTGATTATTGGCGTTATGGGTATTTTGTTGATTGTACGTTATCTTCCGCAGCTCTCCCTGGGACGCGGGCTGATCGCGGCCAATCCCAGTGGGCCGGATATGGCCCTGGCCGACTTTCACCCCAACGTGGCCCTGGTTGGTGATATTGGCGTGGTCACCGGAGACCTGCGGCCCGGCGGCTCGGCCCGCTTTGGCCAGGAGATCGTGGACGTACAGAGCCAGGGCGAGTATGTTGAAGCCGGCCGGCGCGTGCAGGTTCTCAAACGCGGCGGCATGGAAATCTTTGTTCGGCCACTGCCGGAAGACAATGACGCGTAGCCGTCGGACGTGGTCCAAACATAAGGGGCTTGAGCGATGAGCGTATTAGCGATGAGCAATATCTGGATTGGCGTGTCCGTTGTGCTCGCCGTCCTGGCGCTGGTTTTCGTTATTCTGGTGGCCAACTTCGGCCGGATGTGGGTCCTGGCGTGGTCGGCGAAAACGCGCGTTTCAATGCGCGAGCTGGTTGGCATGTGGCTCCGACGAGTCAATGCCAGCACAATCGTCAACTGCAAGATTCAGGCCTGGAAAGCGGGGCTGACCGACATCTCCACCGATGATCTGGAGACCCACTACCTGTCGCGCGGGCGCGTGCCGAACGTCGTCCGGGCGCTAATATCCGCTCAGCGAGCCAAGCTCGGGCTGGACTACCGCACCGCCTGTGCCATTGACCTGGCCGGCCGCGACATCGTCGACGCCGTCCATACCAGCGTGAACCCCAAGGTGATCGACTGCCCGGACCCGGCCCAGGGCCGCACCACCATTGATGCGGTCGCCAAGGACGGCATCCAGCTCAAGGCCCGCGCCCGCGTGACCGTGCGCACCAACATCAGCCGCCTGATCGGCGGCGCCACCGAGGAAACCATCATTGCCCGCGTCGGCGAGGGCATCGTCTCGGCGATCGGTTCCGCCGGTTCACATAAGGCCGTGCTCGAGAATCCCGACGAGATCTCCAAGGCCGTGCTGGGCAAGGGGCTCGACGCCAACACGGCGTACGAGATCCTGTCGATCGACATCGCCGACATCGACGTCGGCGTGAACATCGGTGCCCGGCTTCAGGCCGACCAGGCCGAGGCCGACAAGAAGCGCTTCCAGGCCGAGGCCGAGAAGAGACGCGCCATGGCCCAGGCCCTCGAGCAGGAGATGCTGGCCCAGGTTCAGGAGAACCGCGCCAAGGTCGTTTTGGCCGAAGCCGAGATTCCACTGGCCATGGCCGAGTCCTTCCGTAGCGGCAATCTGGGCATCATGGACTACTACCGTATGCGGAACATCCAGGCTGATACGCAGATGCGTGACAATATCGCCGGTCCTGGTGGGGCCTGCAAAGAGCCTAATTCATAGAGTGACCATCCGGTGAGTGAGTTATTACCTGTAATGCTGCTGGGCGAGGATCCCGGATCGGGATTATTTGATGATGCCTGGACGTGGTACATCATCATCGCCGGCATTGTCGCCGCGCTCAGCAGCCTCTTCAAGAAGAAATCCCAGGAGCAACAGAAATCCGACCAGCCGCAACCAACCGCGCGGCCGGTACCGCAACGCCCTGGTCCGCCGCCGCCGAGACCGGATTTCGCCCGCCGGCCGGATCCTCAGACCGCGCCGGCCGCGCGACCGGTGCCCCAAGAACCGGAAACATACCTCTTTCCTCGTCCTGTTCCGGAAGCCGTGGCACGCAAACGAACCCCAACGCGGCCACGCATGGAACCCGCAACGGACAAGGGGCCTCCGGCTATCGAGATGAAATCGAGCCCGGCCGAGCCGGTAAAGCCCATTCAAGCCAACCTGGTTCGGACACGGCTTCGGGCATTGTTGCGCGAACGCTCGTCGCTCCAGGCGGGTATCGTGCTCTCCGAGATTCTCTCATCGCCGGTCGGTTTACGGGAGGATCCGCCGCGCTGATCGGCGGGCCGCTGGTTGGTGCTGTGCAGTTAGGGATTCGGCGGTTAAACTCCGATGTTTCAGGTATTGCCGCGCTCTGGCCGGGCAATCATCCGGCCAGCACAGCACGTGCTGAAGCGTTGGAGTCGACATGAGTAACGGTGGCAGCTACAACCCACACGCCGTCGAGAGCGAAATCTACCAGGCCTGGGAACAAAGCGGTGCGTTTCATGCCGTGCCCGATCCCGAGAAACGTCCATTTGTAATTGATATCCCGTTGCCCAATGTTACCGGGGCCCTGCACGTCGGCCACGCGCTGAACAACACCGTCCAGGACATCCTCATTCGCCACAAGCGGATGTGCGGCTACCAGGCGATGTGGATGCCGGGCATGGACCACGCCGGCATTGCGACCCAGGCAGTGGTCGAGAAGAAGCTCAAGGAGGAGCAGAATCTCACGCGGCACGAACTGGGCCGTGAGGGGTTGGTCAAGCGCATCTGGGAGTGGAAAGAGGAGTACGGAGGTCGGATTCTGCGGCAACTGCAGCAGATCGGCTGCTCGTGCGATTGGCCACGGACACGCTTTACGCTCGACGAAGTTTGCGCCCGGGCGGTTTACGAAGTTTTCTTCCAGTGGTTCAAGGCCGGGCTCATCTACCGCGGGTTGCGGTTGGTTAACTGGGATACCCACCTGCAAACCGCCGTCGCCGACGACGAAATCGACCACCAAACCGTCAAGAGCAATATGTGGCATTATCGCTATCCGGTATTGCCGAGTACCACAGGGGTAGGTCAAAGCTCTGGAAGGGGAGGGCAAAGCTCTGCTTTGTCAACAGAAGTTGTGCAACAAGCCTTATCCCGGGCTGTAGCCGATGACGCCAGGCTCGGCGTCGACTACCTGTCCATCGCGACCACGCGACCGGAAACCATGCTCGGCGACACGGCGATCGCGGTGCATCCGGACGATGAGCGTTATCGGCACCTGATTGGGCAGCATGTTCTGTTGCCGCTTCTGAACCGGGCGATACCGGTGATCGCCGACGGATTGTTGGTCAAGCGGGAGTTCGGGACCGGTTGTGTGAAAGTTACGCCGGCGCATGATCCGAACGACTACGCCTGCGGGCAGCGCAATGGCCTGGAGATGATCAACATCCTGACGCCGGACGGGAAGATCAACGAGGCTGGTGGGACATACGCCGGCCAGGATCGTTACGACGCGCGCAAGAACGTGGTTGCGGACCTCGAAGCACTCGGCCTGATGGAGAACATCGAGCCGTACGAGCACGAGGTCGGGCACAGCGACCGCAGCAAGACGCCGATCGAGCCGCTGCTGAGTGAGCAGTGGTTCGTCAAGATGGGCGATCTGGCCGAGACGGCGATGGAAGCCGTCCGCGACGGGCGCGTCAAGTTCTTCCCCAAACGTTACGAGAAAACCTTCCTCGATTGGCTCGGCGAGAAGCGCGACTGGTGCATCAGCCGCCAACTATGGTGGGGTCATCGGATTCCGGTGTGGACGCTGCCGCTTCATGAACCATCGTCGGATCGGTCACTCAAGCTCCTGACGGAGTACTTCAGCGAGACGGGCGTCTCGGCGGACGTGGTTATCACCGCGGATGAAGATCCCGAGGAGAACTTGGGCGCCGTTTTGCACATTTGCGCGAGAAGCGATAGCGCTCGGCGTGCGATTGAGGCACTGAACTGCTGGTATCAAATTGGCGGGTACGATCCGCATCTCGTTGACAACTTCGCTGATGTCCTTCGCACGGACAGAGCACGGAAAGTGGGCGAAGAGTTGATGGGCAGCGTTGCCTCCGATCAGGTGCAGCAGGATCCCGATGTTCTCGACACGTGGTTCAGCTCGGCGTTGTGGCCGTTCAGCACGCTGGGCTGGCCGCACGAAGACCAGGCAACAAGGAAACTAGGCAACAAGGCAACAGGGCAACAAAGTGGGGTTGCGTACGGTTCTGAAGCTCTTCCCGACTCGTTGCCTCGTTGCCTCGATGCCTCGTTGCCTTCTCCCGCCGACCTGGCCTACTTCTACCCCACTAGCGTATTGGTCACGGCCCGCGAGATCATCACGCTGTGGGTCGCGCGCATGGTCATGACCGGGCTGTACTTCACGGGGCGCGTGCCGTTCCAGCACGTACACATCCACCCTAATATCCAGGACGGCCAGGGGCGGCGAATGGCCAAGTCGGTCGGCAACGGCGTCGATCCGGCCGATATCATCGAGCGCTACGGGGCTGACGCGCTGCGCTTCACCATGGCCCAGATGGATACCGAAACGCAGGACGCCCGCCTGCCGGTCTCGTACCTCTGCCCGCATTGCGGCCAGATGACGCCGCACAGTGGCGTCGTGCCGCCGGGCAAATTCCCGGCCACCGTTCACAAGGTCAAATGCGGGAGTTGTAAGCAGCCGTTCGCCACGGTGTGGGCTGACGCGGAACTGAAAGAGCAACTCGGCGTGGGTGTCGATACATCCGATCGCTTTGAGATGGGGCGCAATTTCTGCAACAAGATCTGGCAGGCCGCGACCGGCTTCGTGTTGCCGAACCTGGAAGGCTACGACCCGCGACCGCTGTCGGTGGAAGACCTGGCGCTGGAGGATCATTGGATTCTCTCGCGGCTGTCGGCGACCATCGCGGAAGTCAATCGGCGGCTGGCCAACTATCAACTCAGCGAAATGGCCGGTGTGCTTTATTCGTTCTTCTGGAGCGATTTCTGCGACTGGTACGTGGAATTTGTCAAACCACGCCTATTTGGCCGCGACGACGCCGGCGAGATGGTACGGCGGACGGATGCCTCCGCCGGCGCGGCACAGCAGGTGCTGGCGTGGGTGCTGGGGCAGTCGTTGCGGCTGATGCACCCGGTCATGCCGTTCGTGACTGAGGCGGCCTGGAAAAAACTCAACGAAGTCGCACAGCGGCGCGGCGTGACGGAACTGACTGACGCCGAGGAATCGCTGATCAGGGCCGCCTGGCCGGACGCGTCAGCGTGGCCGCGTGAGGCGGATATCGAAACCGAGATGGAAGCCTTGCAGAACATCATCAGGGGTTTGCGCGACACGCTGGCCTGGATCAACACGACGCGGGCGGCGGCGAAGACGCCCGCGATCGGCAAGCTACCCAAGGCGGTGATCAAGGCGGAAGCTGCCCTGGCGAGCGAGTTGCGGGATCAGGCCGCCGTCGTGTGTCGGTTGGGGCGCTGTGAGTCGTTGGAGATCGGGGCTGATCTGGCCAAGCCGCCCGAGTCGGCGACGAAGGTCTTCCCCGGCATCGAGGTCTTCGTGCCGATCGCCGGCCTGGCTGATTTGGACGTCGAGCGCCAGCGGCTGGACAAGTCGCGCGATGAACTGGTCGGGCACATCAAGCGTCTGGAAGGTAAGCTGGCCAATGAGGACTTTGTCTCCAAAGCGCCCGCGATGGTAGTGGAAAAAGAGCGTGCCCGCCTGACGGAACTCAAAGGCAAGCTGGCGGCCATCGAGCGCAACTTGGCGGATATTGGCGGTTAATCCTGCGTTTACCAGCCCCCCTTCAAGGGGGGACTTCAGGGGGGTGACCAGTATCCGGCGTCTCTGCCTCGACCCTCCCCCAACCCCTCCCTGTCAGGGAGGGGAGTCGTGACAGCAACGCTAAACACGCCGCGGGCTTCAGCCTGTGCCGACCCGGCGATATCGGACCGACAGCCGCGCTTGCCTGAACGGGTAAGGGTGGTATGATACACATTCCGCGAGTATTCGTGGCGATTGAGCCCGGGGTGTAGCTCAGTCTGGCTAGAGCGCTGCGTTCGGGACGCAGAGGTCGCTGGTTCAAATCCAGTCACCCCGATGTTCCACAGAAGTGAGCCCTTCGGCGAGGACGTCGAAGGGCTTTCTTATTGTGGGAACTAGACTTACGCCGTCGAGGCGAAAGTTCAAACACACGATATCGAGCAAGCGGCGTTTGGCCTGGTAGTCCGCCGTAACCCATTTCTCCCGAAGGGTTTGCGAAAGTTCAAACGCTTTCAGGGCGATCTCGCCGTGCTCGGCTCGGCGCCGATCGCACGTTTCGAGTTGCAGCTTGACCTGGGCGATCCGATCACGGAATTCGGTGTTCTTGGCCGCGAACGTACCCTCGTCGATCTCCTCCAGCAATCGCAGGTTCAAGAGCCGATCCTGCTGGTTCTGGAGCACGGTCAGTTGGCGGGTCAGTTCGACACGCTGCTCCGCGCTGTGCCTCTGCCCCTTCCGTGTCTTCGCCTGCAGAACCCGTCGGAACCAATCGCGAACGTTCTCGTCCTCGATCCGGAGTCGGTCGAAAAGAGCCAGGATCTGCTTGTCCAACGCCTCTTCCGGGACGCGAACGCGTGGGTGGCCGGTGGCCGTGTACCGGGCGCAGCGGTAATACACGTAGTCCCTTGGGCCGCTCTTCGTCTGCTTCGTCTTGCGCTCACCGCT
>JBDRDH010000002.1:0-27374 GCA_043820985.1 Planctomycetota bacterium | reverse complement strand
GAGTTCGATCGTTCACAACTAGCCCGGCAGCGCGGCGTACAGCGCTTCGGCGGTACGCCACACACCGAAAGCGCGGTCGAAAGCGGACTCGCCTGGCTGGCGGCTCACCAGTCGTCGGACGGAAGCTGGAGTCGCTTCAACTTCGCTGATAACGACCCCCCGGACGATCGCTGCACCGGCCAGGCCATCAAGCGCATTCAAAGTTCACTGCAACCCGGGCTGACCGGTTTGTGCCTGCTGGCCTTCCTGGGGGCCGGTTACACTGACACAAGCGGTCCATACCTGCGGGAGGTTCGCAAAGCCATCGACGCCTTGCTGGAAATGCAACAGCCGCATGGCGGCTTTTCGCGCGATGAACGCATGGCCGGCTACAACGATTCCATAGCCACCTTCGCCCTGGCCGAGTGCTACGCCATGACCCGCGACGCGCGGCTGATCGAGCCACTACAACGGGCGGTGGGCCGGCTGGTTCGCAGTCAGCAGGAACTGGGTGGCTGGGACTACCTGCCCCGGCCAAACAGTGGTCGTAACGATACTTCAATTACCGCCTGGGCCGTGCAGGCCCTGCACGCTTGCACCGCCGCCGGGATTGACGTTCCCCGTACAACCCTGGTCAGGGCCGCGTTACATTTCGCCCACGCCGCCGGGGCGGATGGCCGCGTCTGGTATTCCGACGGAGGCACGGGTTACAAGCTCGACGCCAACCTGCAACCGCGTTACCGCTACGGTCCGGCGATGACGGCGGCCGGCCTGATGTGCGAGCAGTTGTTGGGTTGGCGGTTGGAGGGCCCGAAGCCGCGCCTTCAGACCGCCTGGCTATTCCACCAGCCGCCGTCGGCCGCCAGGTTCCACGGCCGCGACTCCACCCAACTCCACAATCCCTATTACTGGTACTACGGCACGGTCGCTATGTTCCAGCGTGGCGGTCAGGATTGGGAGCGATGGAACAGTCAACTGCGCGACGCGATACTGCCTTTGCAAAATCGCGAGAAAACCGCTGAGGACCGCAAGCGGGCCGCGTATGGTAGTTGGGACCCATACAGCCAGCACTGGGGAAAATGGGGCAAGATGGGCGGACGCGTCTACACGACGGCTATCTGTGTGTTGACGCTGGAAATCTACTATCGTCACACGCCGGCCTATCTCACTGAAAAGCAACTGGTTAATTCCGATGATTGGCGGGCCGTACTGGCGGATTTAAGCCCACGGCGCCGATGGGAAGCCATCGCGTGCCTCGAACAATTACGGGTCGAAGTCAGCGAACCGGTGTTGGTCGAAATGTTGGATGACCATGACCATCAGGTCGCCCTGGCCGCCGCCGAAGCTCTGACACGGATTGATTCCCCGCTGGGCCTGACCCTGATGAACGACGTGGTTACCACCCTGCCACCCTGGGGGCGCCACGCGACTGAAAATGCCTTGAACCGTGCCCGCGAGTTGATGGCCCTGCCGCCGGCAATCGGCACCTTGCATAATTACGATCCGGAATCTCGGACAGCAACGCTGGAATTACCGCGCGCGTATCTCGGTATGCCCGTGACCATCAGCCGAGCTGACCAGGAATTGGCCCGATTACAGGTAGTACGGCGATACACCGGGAGTAAAACGGTTCACGCGATAATGCTCGAACAACTGACTGGTGACCTGCCGCGCGCCGGTGACGTGGCCATTGGGTATTGATCTCCTCGCGGAGAATTTCTTCACCAATCCAGCCAATCGGTGAGCTCATCCAACATGTCCGCCGTACGATACCCCACCTCACACGATAGCAGAGTAATCCCCGGCATGGCGGCCAGGATGATCAGCAGACACCACTTGCGCCGCAGCCTGATCCACAACGTCACGATCAGCACGCCCATCCACCAGTAGTAAGCTACTCCCCGTGCCAGATCGCTGAACTCGTTGGATCCCGGCGGCCACCAACTCGATATAGGCCGCCAATTCCAATCGAGGATCCAGGGGAAATTGCCGGCTTGCGTATAGCCCTCAATCATCGGCGGACCGGCGAGCCAGTCCAACGTCACGAACGCCGTCGTATAGAGCGACACTTTGCGCCAGAATAACCACAATCGCAGGCGGTGTGTCGAGCGCCAATCCAGCCCCCAGAACAACAGTGACTGACACTCAATGTGAAACCAGCAGCCGATGATCCACGCTACTATGGCCATGCTTGAACCAGCTTGATCCAGACCCAGGTAGGTGTTTCCAAGCACCCCGATGGCCATGCATCCCAGAGCAAAAAATGTCGCCGGCCACACTGAGAAGCGCTCGGATACACGCCGGGCAAAAGTCCGCGGCCGAAACAACACCAACGCCCAGGTCTGTACAACGCCCACCAAACGCCCCCAGCCGCGCCGCCGCTCGACCGGTAGCCCGGTATGTAGAATCGCGGCGCGCACGGCCTCCCAGTTGATCCGCGTGCCGCACTCCGGACAGCGATCCCCTGGCAGACCGATCAGGATGTAATCACACTCCAGACAGCGCGGAGCATCGCGTTCATCAAACAGGTCGGCGTCCATGCGTCCAGAGTATGCCAACCGACCCGCCAGCGTCCAGACTAGCATTAATAGCTTATGCCATCACTAGAGCCTAAATCCGACCGAAACACTCGACCGATCAGAGTAAGGCTGGACGCAGGACGCTAACAGCTAACAAATGGCCCTTCCCGTACAGGAGGACGGCATGATGCCTGACACCTCAGACCACCAGACGCGCAACTTTCGCCAGTTACTGGATCCGATCAATTTAGGTCAGACGCGCGCCGGCTTTATAATTGCGGCGATCTTCGTGGCCTGCTGGCAACTGGGCCAGACCGCGTTGGCCGATGCGTCCAATCCAGGCTATAGCGAAAATGAGTATTTCCGCGTCGATTGGGATTACAACTTCGCCGCTGGCACCGGCGTCATCATCTTCTCTACCGACGACCCCGATCTGGATATAATTACACTCCGCGAGGCGGATTTCCTGACACACGGGGCTAGATTCAACACCATCCGAATCGACGGCTCCGGTGCTCCATATACGTGGCGGGCGCTTGTGGACGAATGGTACCGCTACCAACTGTATCACGATATAGACTTTGGCCTGTATGATCCACTCCAACTCGACGTGACCTTCGAAGCCGGGGCCCTTAAGCCACTGCCCACAGATCTCACATACTGTGGCACCGTCGCCTCGGCGGCACCTTTCCCGCTCGTGATTCCACCGTCCACAATGAACTTCGTCACCATCCAGCCCATCCCGGAACCGCCCGGCGCAGCGGCGCTGGCGGCGGTAGCGATGGCCGCCAGTGTCTTCGCCCGACGTCGCCAATAGAAACAGGAGTAAACACGGACCGGGGTGGCGAGGCTCCCACCGAGCCACACTATGACGTGCCGTACGGCGCCGGATCTGAAATCCCCAACTCCGCGAAGGCCGCCAGACGTAACCGGCAACTATCGCAATGGCCGCAGGCGCGACCGCGCGCATCGGGATCGTAGCAACTACGTGTCAGACCGTAGTCAACCCCCAGCTCCAATCCCCGGCGAATAATTTCGACTTTGCTCAAGCGTATTAAAGGTGTGTGAATCCGTACGCCCTGACCCTGAACTCCCGCCCGGGTCGCCAGGTCTGCCATGCGCTGGTACGCCGCCACGTATTCCGGCCGGCAGTCCGGATACCCGCTGTAATCGACCGCGTTGACGCCGATGAAGATATCGCGCGCCTGGCGCACCTCGGCGAAAGCCAGGGCATAAGACAGGAAAATCGTGTTGCGGGCTGGAACGTAGGTGACCGGTATCTCGTCGGCGTCCAGAGCGCGATCCTTGGGAACCGCGATATTGTCAGTCAACGCCGAGCCGCCAAAGTCACGCAAGTCAATATTCATAATCCGGTGCTCGCGTACACTCAGGGCGGCGGCAATGTTCCGCGCCGCTTCGATCTCCACCACGTGCCGCTGCCCGTAGCGGAATGACAGCGCCAGCAATTCAAAGCCATCAGCGACAGCCATGCTCGCCGTGGTGGCGCTATCCAGCCCGCCCGATAGCAATACAATAGCCGGCCGCGTAGTATCCATGATGCCAGTCTAAATCGCCGACGGGCAGGATGAAAGCACGGGGGCGGTTGGGTGCCCCATCGCTTCAGCGGTGGGGGACGCGAATGGACGCTCGATTCGAGTTCCCCACGGCTGAAGCCGTGGGCCACCCCACATGGGATGCACCCTGACTGGGATTAGTAGACCTCACCCTCATCCGCGGCGGAATCCGGGGCGGGAATGTTGATGCGCTTGATGGTGGTGGCCCGGCCGGTAGCGTAATCCACTTCGACAAGCGCCCCCAACAACCGTACATCATCCTTGGCGACCATATAAGCATGTGGCATGCCGGTCACGAGCGATTTCACCACCGCCCGGCGATCGCGGCCCAGTACCGAATCGTGCGGACCGGTCATGCCCAGATCGGTAATATACGCCGTGCCGGCGGGTAGGATATGCTCATCGGCGGTTTGGACGTGTGTGTGGGTGCCCGCCACGACCGAGACCCGCCCATCGAGATGCCACCCCATGGCCACTTTCTCGCTGGTGGCCTCGGCATGCATGTCAACGATGATGATTTTCACATCACGCGGGATTTTCTCGAGTACACGATCAACCGCGTGATAAGGGCAGTCTGAACGGACATTCATAAACGTGCGCCCCAGCACCGATATCACCGCTACCCGGGTCCCGTTGCGGGATTCCACCAGGGCCAGTTCGTGCCCGGTGGCTTCGCGGGGCAGGTTCGCCGGCCGCACGATATGCTCTTCAGCTTCCAACAGGGGCAGAATCTCGCGGCGCCGATAGATATGGTCGCCCATCGTGCATACGTCGATGCCGTAGTGCCTGAGCTTCTGGAACAAGGCGGAGGTCAGACCGCTGCCATCCGAGGCATTCTCGGCATTGGCCAGGACGAAATCTATATTTTCGTCACGGATCAGGCGCGGAATGATCTGTGAACAAGCGTACTTTCCAGGACGCCCCACTATATCGCCAATTAGCAATAATCGCATCTGCGTGCTTTCTAGCGCGAGGCATGTCCGACACGGTCCCCGCGAAATACACACGCACTATACCATGCGACCAGCCCCGGATGCCACCGGCCGATGAGCCCGGCTCCGGATATTTCAGCTTGCGGCTCCCATCAGACACAGCGACCCGACTACCAGAATTGCGGTATGTTACCCCAGAAGGGGTACTGCCACGCCTCAAGCTCGTCGGAATCCACGGGGATGTCCGATGGTGTGATCGGCTCGACGTGACCGTCCAGGAAGACCGCCTCCGCGCACCCTTGGTGCCGGTAGGCGAACGCGTGAACGACGCAGCCCTGGTGGCCCACCACCAGGGCCTCGCCCTCACTGAACTGTGCATCGCAGAACGCCAGCGCTTCGGCCGGCTGAGCAACCTGCGAGTAACACCGCCCACGTTTCGAACCGCCGCGGCGCATGCCGAAACACGAGGCATTCGCCGCGAAGCTCGACCAGCATGGCTTAGAACTGCCGTTGATGTAGCTGTCAGGACGAGGATCGGCTGGACATACCAAGACGGAACGATCCCGCGGAAGAGGTTCCAGGCCCAGAGTAAACAATAAATCCTGGTTCTCCCACCAGTTGGCCGGTCCCGGATCGCCATGGTGGGCGGCTTCGGCGGTTGGCAGCCAGCCATTGTGAGTATCGGTGTAGATTGCAACGGCGTGGCCGATTTCGCGCAGATTCACGGCGCAGCGCATTTGCTTCGCCGCTCGCCGCGCCGCGCCAAGCGAAGGTAGCAAAATCCCCAGCAGAATCGCGATGACCGCCACCGCCACGAGCAGTTCGACCAGCGTAAAACCCCGCCGCGGCCTCGTTTGGCGATCTTCAGGCTGCCATCGCATACATCGAATCCTCGGCATGTGGGCCAGAAACACATTCCTGGGAGAGTCGCTGCACTGCGCCGAAGCGTCCCCGCGCGCTAATCTTCGCTGTTGGCTAATGAGCGTGCGCGAATGTGCCACGGGTGGTCCGAACGCGCAGCGCAAGCAAACGCCCCGTTTCACGCCACAATCGCCATTCTTGTGGCGCTTGCTCGCGCTGCGCGTTCGGTTTGTGTGTCGCGGTTTCGCGCACGGTGATTTGGCGGCTGACACGTCGCCGACCGGCCAGGACGCCCAGACCGAGTCCGAAGGCCGCCATCGAGGCCGGCTCAGGGATATAGGTCACCTCCAGGTAGGGCCAGAGGTCGGCGTTTGAGTACTCACGGCCGCGGAAGCGCGCCTGGTAACTGACGGCCATCCCGGGATCAGACTCAATCTCGTCCGAGTCCGCGATGATCAGCCCACGGTTGGCAAAGTCAGGACCGACCCAATCCTGAACCAATGCAGTCACGTCCCAAGTCATCCACACGTTAACGTCTTCCGGTACGTCTGCCGAGGCGTACACCGCTTCGGCGAAGTCACCCCCGCCTGGCTGGTACGCGGGCTCTCCGTCCAGATAGCTGTTCCAGTAGAGCGGCTCCGCCGACTGATGCTCGTCACGGGCCTGCCAGCTAGAGTCGGTCTCCTCCCACGAATTCGTGAGACGGTAGACGTTGTACGTCCGGCCGGCCGGGTCATCGTGCGGCCGGTCCCAGTAGTAGAGCCCGAGCGTGGCCGCCGTGATGAGACCGGGATCGTCCGGCAACGTGGACACATCGAACTGCAAGAGGGGGCGGAAGTTCTTGGGCTC
This sequence comes from Planctomycetota bacterium, assembly GCA_043820985.1. Classification (GTDB taxonomy): domain Bacteria; phylum Planctomycetota; class Phycisphaerae; order UBA1845; family Fen-1342; genus JAAYXS01. Next base: position 20,660 of record JBDRDH010000002.1, on the reverse strand, counting down.
CCGATTGCCGGGCGAGCCCCACCAGGAGGTTCGCACGCGGACCTCGTTCATGGCCCCATTGTTCACGGTGCAACCGGAAGAACATGAACTGATCCAGTTGTCCGACCCGGGCGCAAGTCTGACAACATCGCCGGTCGCCGGTAATACAGCAATGCAGTACACCCAGACAGTAAGCAGCGTCTTTCCGACATAATTCATCAGTTGTCACCTTCAACAGAAGAGTTCCTCCGAGGATCCGCCTCTCTCGCACCAGAACCATGGTTGCAAAACATCCCGTCGGGGGTCTCGCTTGTTCATGGTTTACGCGCGTCCGACACCACTATGAAGGGGACTTGAACTCCTTAAGTCCTGTGCCACGAGGCGTTCCGCACCTTAATAACCAAACAAATGCGCGATAGCACATTCATATGTTGTGTATGCTATTAATATGATTGAGTTGCCAATCATCGTCAAGTGCTGCTTGGTGTTTTTCCCATTTCTTTTTTTTGACTGTCAAATCCCCGCTTCCCGCCGCGCGCGCGCCATCACAGCATTTGAAGTGCGTTTTTAGGGATCGGACGCCATGAGTCCGCCGCTCCCCTTCTCCCGCGTTACTACTTTGATCAAGGCCAGCAGGGCTGCGCGATTAACCTCCCAGCATTGCTCGTTCGAGGCCCCCTTGGGCAATTCCAGCGTGATGGTCGGGATCTGCTGATCCACGCCGGCCCAACTGCCAAAACTGCCCGGCGTCGGGTAGCCAATACTGGCTTTGGGCGGATAACGATTGTACCTGGACAGCAGAACCGCCAACTGCCTGGCCGGTCCATCGTAATTGTTGCAAACGCGGCCACGTGAAATGGCATGGATCGAAACGATACAGTCGGGCTTGAGCAACCGGATGGCATTCTCGATCGCCCGGGTCTCCGGCTCGCTGCTGGGCCGCGGACCCCGGCTGAGCTCGCCCGACTTGGCCGGCTTCCAGTTGCGGGCCGGGAAATTGCGGTTCAGATCAACTTTGTGGACATTCGTACGGCGCTGGCGCGTCAGGCCGTCTGGATTGGCGGCCGGCAAGATACCAATCGTGCCACCAGCCCACAGCTCGGAGCGTTCTTTAAGATAATTTAGAAGCGCCCGCGCCACGCCGACCGAGTTCGGCTCATCGCCATGGATACCCGCCATGATGAATATTGTTGGCCGGCCCTGCCCCAGAATCGTCAGGTCCAACGGGCGTCCCTCGACCGAGGAGCCCAGCCTGACGGTGCGCTGGGAATGCACCTGGGTTGGATGAACTGGTTCCCAGTTGGCTTCCGGCTCTGGTGGGATTGTTGCTACCCGCTCCGACCGGCTCAGCCGCTGCGCGCAACCCGATATACTTAGTACGATCATAGACGCTGTGATTAGTATCGCGGTATGCTTGAAATCCATTTCACTCGCTCAATACCGGGCTATTTCCTCGATCTCTGGTGAACGCAACTCATCCGTGGTCGAACGGCGTTCTTCCCAGACCGGCCCGGTCGATTCGAAGTTGACGCGCCGCGCCTCGTCCCAATACCGCCCGGCGTTGAACTCATACGCCGAACGCATCGCCAGCTCCGCCACCAATCCCAGCATGATTGAGAAACCACCCAGCAGGAAGAACATAACCCCCACCAGCGGGGCCTTGCCCCAGAAGGCCGCCCAGGGATCCGCCGACAAAATCGCCTGCACGACCGCGAAGATCATACATGCCAGCGTGCCGAACCATGACCACTTGGTGATCTTGCCAAAGAAGTGCATCGGCTTGGTCCGGTAGCGTTGCAGCATGCGCACCAGCACCAGATCGAACAGCACCTTGAAAACCCGGTCATAGCCATATTTGCTCTCGCCGGCGACACGGGCATTGTGCTTGACGACCGTCTCGGTGATGCGGGCTCCATGCATGGTTGTGAAAACCGGGACAAAGCGGTGCATTTCGCCATAGAGCCGCGCGTCGCGAATCATGCTGGTCTTGTATGCCTTCAGCGTGCAACCGTAGTCGTGCAGCCTGACGCCGGTGATATGGCCGATCAGCCAGTTGGCCACGCGCGAGACCCGCGTGCGCAGCCAGGAGTCCTGCCGGTCGCGGCGCCAGCCACTGACCACATCCCAACCTTCTTCGAGCTTGTCCACCAGTCGCTCGATTTCGTCGGGCTCGTTCTGGCCATCGCCGTCCAGCGGCACGGTAACCGGCGCGCGGGCGGTCCAGAAGCCGGCCATCATCGCCGCCGTCTGGCCGTAATTGCGAGCCAGGTGGATGATCCGCAGCCGAGGCTCGTTGCCCGCTAACTCATCGAGCAATTCGCCCGTGCGGTCCCGGCTGCCATCGTTGATGACGATCAGCTCGAATGTCCGCCGCTGCTTCGACAGCGACTCGATGAAGCGCTGGATCACCGTGGGGATATTTTCCTGCTCGTGGTATACCGGGACAACCACGGATACCTCGGGACGTTCTGCTGGCATACTGCTGTTCCTCGTCGTAATTCGCCGCGCCGATCCGCTGACCGTGGGGGTCTCCCCGCCCGGTCCGCGCCTGTGGCGACACGCGCCGATCAAGATAGTATACTTGTTTCGTAGCGCTTTTCACACTGAACTTCAGCGAGGCGACAACATGTCTGACACGATCGACGTGGCCATCCTGATGGGAAGCAAGAACGATTGGGACATCATGAAGGCCGCCGTGACCACGCTCCAGGAGTTTGGTGTGTCGTATGAAGCCCGCGTTTTATCGGCACATCGCACCCCGCAACAAACGGCTGACTACGTCAAACAGGCCGACGCGGCGGGCACCCAGGTCTTCATCGCGGCGGCCGGGATGGCGGCGCATCTGGCCGGAGCCGTGGCGGCCAACACCACGCGGCCGGTTCTGGCCGTGCCGCTGGCGACCTCGGAGCTCAATGGCCTGGACGCACTGTTGTCCTCGGTGCAGATGCCCCCCGGAATTCCGGTCGGCACGCTGGCGATCGGCCAGCCCGGCGCGGTCAACGCCGCTCTGCTGGCAATTTCGATCCTGTCGCTCCAGCGCCCGGAGTTGCAAAAAGCCCTGACCGACCGCCGCCAGCGCCAGGCCACACAGATCCTCAACCAGCATCTGTCCTGAAGCCCCCGTCCACGTCGCTAATGGAATGGATTTGTAGTACGTTCCGATACCTACGGGAGGGCGAGGCTCCGCCGAGCCGTACGCTAGTAACATGGATCGTCCCTGGCAACCGGGATGGACAGCAAGACACACCGCCGCCCTGAAAGGGCGGAGGAAGCCGGACAGGTGCGGGAAACCCACCTCACATTGGCTGCCCCCGGAATCGTTGCGTTAACCCTCGCTGGCGCTTCGGGCTCGGATTGCTCGTCCAGCGATCTATTCACCAATAATTTTAACCAACACCCGTTTACGCCGGCGGCCGTCGAATTCGCCGTAGAAGATCTGCTCCCACGGACCAAAATCTAGCTGGCCTTCCGTGATGGCCACGACCACCTCGCGGCCCATGATCTGACGCTTGAGGTGTGCGTCGCCGTTGTCCTCGCCGGTGCGGTTGTGGTGGTACTGCGACGTCGGCTCGTGCGGGGCTAATTGTTCCAGCCATTGTTCATAGTCGTGGTGCAGGCCGGATTCGTTGTCGTTGATAAAGACACTGGCGGTGATGTGCATGGCGTTAACCAGCACCAGCCCCTCCCGCACGCCACTGTCCCGCACGGCCTGTTCGACCTCCGGCGTAATATTGACAAACCCCCGCCGCGAGGGGACCTCGAACCAGAGTTCCTGCCGGTGAGATTTCATACTCAGACTCCTATCGCTCCGCGCAGCATCCCCGCAGAGTCTCAAACCACAGAGAGCACAGAGTACACAGAAAACCCTGAGTACCCTGAACTAATAAGCCCTGAGAAATCACTACGCGTCCCATTCAACAGAGCATGAACCGCAACTTGCTAAGAATCCTCGCATTACCCTCTAGGCAGTCCCTGTGCTCTCTGCGCCCTCTATGGTTAACCACCCGGCGGACGCCCCATCACGCCAGCGGTGGTGAACTAGCCGTCGGCGATATCCGCCCCTACTGCCGCTTCAACACTTCCGACCAGTGGACCAGCCCCTGGCCATCCTCGGGGAAGAAGCTGCCGTCCTTGTACAGCCGGTCGCCGTGGAAGCGGAAGATGTCGACGAAACCTTCCATGTAGTTGATGCGCAGGATCAGTTCGCCGTCGAGCACCTGGCACGAAGCGCTGACCGGCTCCTTCGGATCGCTATGGTGATCCAGCGGCTTGTCTTCCATCGATATGCCGAAGTTCGTGACCTGGTACGTGGCCGCGGTATCATCGGCGGCTCGGTCGCATTCGGTCAGATCGACAACCAGGTGCGTGCGGTCCCCATCGAGCGGCGGCATCTCACCGCGGAGCGTGAGGACCTCCAGCCGGATGGCGCCCTCCTCCGGTGCCGGCTGGATCGTCAGGCTGGTCTCATAGCTCTGAAACAGGAACAATTCCGGCGGATCGTTATTTTCACCTGGCCACTGCTTGAGCAAACAGGTGCCGTGCCCGGACCACTCGCCGTGCGGGATCACCACTTCGTGATAGCCGGTCGCACAACCGGCTACCAACAGACCCAGCAAGCCAATCATTACCACTCTGGTCACATTCGAGATGTTCATGGCAGGCCTCCTCCCGGAGTTTTGAAACGTTTCAGTCCATTCGCCTTCCGGCGAACACTAGCCGCGTACGACTCTCACATACACGATATGCCGGTCATCATCGATGATGACCTCGCCCGAGTTACCATCGAGATTCTCTGGAATCACATAGCGCCGCCCGCGGGTACGCACTGTCGGATCGTACCACGGATAGCGCGTATCCGGCTGAAAATAGACGTGCCGCGCCGCCTCTTCAACGTCTTCACTACGGGCGCGCGCGGGCAGGTACATATGCTCTGCACTAAGCTGCTCGGGGTGCAAATGGCCGATGCTCCGTGAACCGGTGATGAAGCCGTCGATGTCCTCCGGCGGCGCGGAGAAGCAAATGTAGAACGTTGCCGCCCGCACGTTGCCGGTACCGCCGATCTGCACCTCGGTGGCCGACTCCGGCAGTTCTGTCAGCCGGCCCATCTCGAGCGCCCGCTCCAGGTTCCCGCCGGTCCATAGAATTCCTGCCAGCATACCGCCCACCGCGATCACTAAAAGGACGGCGATAAAAGCGGCCAACAGCTTCCAGGGAAACTTCCGCTCCTGCAAGAAATCCGCACTGGTCTTGACGCGCATACGTTCGATTCCCAATCAAATGCCTGGTGGTATCTTACCACGTCGCGATTGCAAATGTTCGGCGGCCTGGAGCAAAGGTTCACTATGGACGATGGCCTGCGCGGCTAGAGCTTCGAGCGTGGCACTGGCCGGCGGCATCGAACTTGGTGCTTCATCAGACGCCGATGGTGTACTATCGACCCAGGACTCGTCGGGATAGTTCCACGCCCGTGCGTCGGGATTCAAAAAATCGTGGAATGTCGGAATCTGGCGGCCTTTTTTCGCATAGTAGTGGCGAATGCCCTTCCAAATCGCCAGATTGGCGACCCACGAACGGGCCTTCAGCGGGTAGAGTTCGAGTCGGCGCAGCGATGAACGCGGCGCGAAGAACTCGGCGAAGGCCGCCATCTGTGTGTGCCGCAGCTCTTTGGCAGTCATGCGTTTGGGATGGAAGACGACCGAGGCACCGTTATAACGCACCCAGTCGCGCGTGCGCAGGCGCCCTTCGCGTTCGTACTGGTCAAAAATCGCCGTCCCGGGATAGGGCGTCAGGATCGGGTAGCAGCTCATGGCCAGCTTCATGACCTGGGCATAGCGGCAGGCCCGCATGCAATCCTGCCACGTATCCGTGTCAAAACCGAAAATAAACGCCCCCCACAAGCCGATGTTGTGGCTCTGGATCTTGCGGATGCGATCCGCGTATGTCTCACTCTGCACGAATTTCTTACCGGCCGCCGCCAATGTGTCCTGTTTGGGACTCTCCAACCCCAGAATCAAACCCTGGCAACCACTCGCGCGCATGACCGTCAGCAACCGCTCATTACGGCTAATGAGAATGTCGCACTGCGAGGCCCACGAGATCTTCAGCGGCTTAAGCGCTTCGCACATCTCGATCGTCCACTGGTGATTTCCGCCGAAGTTGTCGTCGGCGAAGATGTAGCACCAGGCGCGATGGCATTCCTGGGCCGCACGGATTTCCTCGACGATGTCGGCAATCTCGCGTTGCCGGTATTTGCGGCCAAAGACCGCCGGCGTAGTGCAGAAATTACAGTTATGCGGGCAGCCGCGCGTGGTCTGGATCGGGTTGGCGACCAGGTAATCCGCCGGGTCGAAGATGTCCTTACGCGGCGTGGCGATCGGGGCGGTCTCGAATTCCGCCCAGTTATAAATCCGCCGCAAGCCCGTGCGCGGGTCCGCGCCACGATTGGCCGCCTCTTCCCAGTCAGCGATTAAATGTGGCAAAGTCGATTCGGCGTCGCCCTGGCAGACGGCATCCGCATGTTCGAGAGCCTCCTCCGGCAAGGCACTCGGGTGAATGCCACCCATGACCACCGTGATGCCGAGTCGGCGATACTCGTCGGCCAGCTCATACGCCCGCGGCGCCTGCGTGGTCATGGCCGAGATGGCCACGACATCCACGTTGTTAGTCGGGCGATGCGGGGCGTCCAGCGTGCATTCATCGATCAACTCGACTTCCCACTCCGCCGGCATCACCGCCGCACAGATGGTTAAGCCCGTAGGCGCGAAGAGTGCCTTGCGCGTGAAGGTCATATTCCGGATGATTTCCGGCATGGTGATATTGGAGAGCGGCGAGTTGGGATTGATCAGACGTATCTTTCGCCGACGACCAGCTTCCGCATATACCATCACAAGACTCTCACGCCGGTTAACTCAACTCTGCCAGAGCGTGTACAACGTATATTCTGCGTAAATCCCCCCCCGCCGTCCAGAAGAACGGCTCTCTATCCGAATACATCAATCCGAGTCGCCCAAATCCGAGCCCCAGCGAGCGGGTCACCCCAAAAAAATCCGAGCCCCGAGCGCAAGCGAGCGGGTTCCCCAATCCGAGCGACGCCTACACCCCGTACTTGCTCCACCGACGCGTCACCAGGTCCTTGATTTCCGCCGTCATCGCCAACTCGTCCGGCCAGGCGCGGACCTGGCCTTCGCCGGCGATCTTGCGAGTGGCGTCAATACCCATTTTGCTGCCGACGCCGCAGATGGGGGCCGCGTGGTCGAGGATGTCGAGCGGGCCGTCGATGAACATGACGTCGCGCTTGGGATCGACGTTGCTGCAAAGCTGGAAGAGCACCTCGTCCTGATTGTGCACATCGACGTGCGCGTCCACCACGACGATAATCTTCGTCAACGACATCTGCCCCGCCCCCCAAATCGCCGACATGACGCGCCGCGCCTGAAACGGATACTCCTTCCGGATCTTCACGAACGCGCAGTTGTGAAAACAGCCAAACATCGGCAGGTCGTAGTCGATGACGTCGGGCACGATCGTCTTCAGCAGCGGCAGGAAAATGCGCTCGGTCGCCTTGCCCAGCCAGTAATCCTCCTGCGGCGGCTTACCGACGATCGTCGTAGGGTAGATCGGATTGTGGCGATGCGTAATCGCCGTCACGTGAAAACGCGGATAGTAGTCAGCCAGCGAGTAGAACCCGGTGTGATCGCCGAAGGGCCCTTCGAGGATCAAGTCTTCTGCCGGATCGATGTAGCCTTCGATCACAATTTCGGCGGTCGCCGGCACTTCAATCCCGGATTGCGTTACGCACGGCACCAGCTCTATCGCCTTGCCCTGTAGGAAGCCGGCGAAGAGACACTCATCGATACCAGGCGGCAGCGGGCATGTTGCGGCGTACGGCATCACGGCCGGCCCACCCAGCGCGATCGCCACCGGCATGCGCTCGCCGCGCTCTTTGTACCGCCTGAAGTGCCTCGCCCCATCGTGATGCATGTGCCAGTGCATCGCCGCTAGTTTTGGCTCGAAAAGCTGCACGCGATACATTCCTACATTGCGCTCGTTAGTTTCGGGATTCTTCGTGAAAACGCCGCCGAGCGTGATGTACCGACCACCATCCTCCGGCCAGCATTTCAGCGCCGGCAGGCTGAAGAGATTCGCGTCGTCGGTGTGCACGACCTCCTGGCAGATCCCCTGTCTGACAATTCTGGGCGGCAGGCTGCCAAGCTGAGCCAACTCCGGAAGTTTTTTGAGCTTGTCAATCAGTTTGGTCGGCAATTCGGGCTTGAGCAGGTTCTGCACGCGCTGCGCGACGTCCTCGAAGCTCTCCGCCCCAAGTGCCAGACACATGCGCTCGCGTGTGCCGAAGGTATTGATCAACAGCGGAATTTGTGAGCCTTTGACATTCTCAAAGAGCAACGCCGGTCCGCCCGCCTTGGTCACGCGGTCGGCGATTTCGGTGATCTCCAACTCCGGATCGACCTCGACCGGAATGCGTCTGAGCCAGCCGCGCTGTTCAAGCTCGGCAACGAATGATTGCAGATCGGATGCGGGCACGGCTGAATCCTCCGCCAAATAACAGGCTCCGCGACTCGGTCAGTATACGTGGCTGGCGAAGAAGTATGTAGGCGGCGCGGATTTCAGAAAGTGGGCATACAATACGATAGTCTTACAGACAGGAGGACGCCGGTGAGCTGGCGGGAACGGGACTACTCGCGCGAGACATGGGGCCAGGCACGAGCCGGAGGTGGCGGTTTGCGCTGGCCTACCCGTGGGGCCGGCGTGCTGATCGTGCTCCACATCCTGGCCTTTTTTCTGCTGGCGGTGATCGCGGAGGATGAAAGCGGCGCCGGAGTGGTCGCGGCCCTGGAACTGTCACAGCAGTCCGTGCAACCACTGGCGATCCTGTTACACCCTTTCGCCACGCGCAGCGTACTCACACTGATCATCACCGTGGTGGTGATCTGGTCACTGGCCGGTCGCATCGAGCGGCAATTTGGCCTGGGCCGCATGCTGACGCTATATATCACCGGTAACCTGCTGGCCGGCATCGGCTTTTTCACCCTGGCCAGTTTCTGGCCAATCATGGCGGGCGTCGAGCTGGACTCCCCGACCGGTGCTTTCGCCGCCTGGTGCGTGGCCCTCTATCGCGCCATGTCAGGCGAAATGATCATGGTGATGGGCCAGATGCGGCGTGCTTCCCGCGTCTTCGGCGTAGTAGCGGCCGCGGCGATTCTATTGCTGTTGATGTTCCGGGGAACCGCCGGACTGGGCTGGCTGACGGCCCTAATAGCGGGCGGCCTGGCGGAACCAATCATACGCACATCCGCCACCTTGAAGCTCCGCCCGCGCGAACGTCGGCCGCGCGTGCATCGTAGCATCCCGCACCCGCCTAAAATCCAACCAGACGAGCCAAATATCGACGATATCCTGGCAAAAATCAGCACCGATGGCCTTGATGCCTTGACCCCCGAGGAACGCAACCGCCTGGAAGCCGCCCGACAGGCCAAATTGCAGCAGGCCCACGAAACAGATCCCACCCGCTAAAGCCACTCCTGCAACGATCCGACGGGTAGCACGGTTATCTCGGCCATGTTTCAGGGAGGGCGAGGCATCTATAGGGAGGGCGAGGCTCCCGCCGAGCCGTAGCGGCCGATCCCCGGTGTCGGCCGTCGCTGGCCAGTGGCCGACGAGTCGTCGGCCACTACAGAATGTTGCATCATCTGGAGAATTCATTCGGCTCGTGATCAAGCCGGCTGGAAGCCCTGCTTGCGCAACTCACCCACGATATCGGGCGGCGAGAAACCCGGCCCCTTCAGAATTTTACCACCTGGATCGATGCCACCATTCTTGGACATATTCGAGCGATGCACTTCGGCAAACACCGGCTCCAGATCGACCCCCATCTCGACCGCGGCGCCATAGACCACCACCAACAGATCAGCCAGGGCGTCCACCATCTCGACCACGTCACTGGTGTCGGCCGCCTCGATAAACTCGCCCGCCTCGGTAAAGATCAAGCGCGCCCGCCGCAGACAATCCTTTGGCGAGATCATCGTCGGGGTGCCGCGTGCGGGAGCATCATATTTCTCGTGAAATTCTTTCACCATCCGCTGTTCAGGACTCATCGGTTTGCCTCGGCTCTCAAAGCTCGTCGTGGCTCTTGATTATCAGGATCTAATATTCCACCGGGGGTGGCTTCTCTTCTTCCGCCTCGCCGTGTTCGCGCGCCAGTTGGGCAGCCTGCTCGGCGCCAAATTTCATCGCCACGGTTGGATCACCCGGCACATCAGGCGGCACGGGGGGCGAATCCGGCGGCAACGATTCGTGATGCATGTGAATCGTCTGCGTCGGGAAGGCGAACTCAACACCCAGCCGCTTCGCCAGCCGGATGATGTCGAGGAACAGCCGGTGGCGCTCGCGCAGCTCGGTACCCCATTCCGGGCATTCATGGAAACAGTACAACATCACGTCGAGTGAAGCCGCCGCGAACTTATTAACCCAGCAGTGATAGTAATCCTTGCGGGTGTACGGATGCAGACGGATCAGTTCACGGACCCCCTCGCAGAATGCCTCCAATTTTTCCGGGGGCGTGTCGTACGTCAACGACAACATGCACGATATCCGCCGGTAGCGCCGCCGGCCCAGGTTGTCTACCTTGGACGTCATGATTTCGGAGTTAGGTACGGTGATCTGCGAGTTGTAGAACGTGCGAATGCGCGAGCTGCGCAAGCCGACCGACTCGACCGTGCCCTCCACGTCCCCCATCTTGACCCAATCCCCCACCTGAAACGGCCGATCCAGCACGACGTTGACCGAACCGAAAAAGTTCTTCAACGTATCCTGGGCCGCCAGACCAAAGGCCAGACCACCCACCCCTAAACCGGCCAACAGCGGCGTGACCTGATAACCCAACACCTTGACGAACAGGATCAGGCCCACCGCCACGACGATTACTTTCAGCGTCTTTTTCAGCAGGGGGACCAGCACATCGTCAAGCCGCGAGCTGGTGGCCGCGGCCCGGGCGGTGAAGTAGCCCATGACCACATCGGTCAGCCGGTAAAACGCCAGCACACCCACCAGGGTCATGGCGATCCGTAGTACCAGCCAGATCCAGGTCATGACCGTGGCACCCAGATCCAAAAATTGCAGCAAACCCCACCATGATGCCACCATCGCCAGGTTGGAGGTTGGTGACATGGCTTTGCGAGCCACCTGCGGCAGAATCTCCACCGCTTCGGTCCGCAGCAGCCAGCGGCTGACACGTGGTAACAGCAGTTGGCACAACCAGCGCACCGCCAGGCCAAACAGCAGTACCAGTACAAAGCCCAGCCACTGCCAGGTCTGCAATCCCTGGAACTCGTTTCCGAGCCACCTTGGCAACCTGCCGCGGCTTGTTTGTTGCTCGGGCTGTCCCGTGACCGGATCGGTGACCTCAACAATGCGGTCGTTGATCTGTGCGTTGATCAGCTCGCGTACGTATAGGGATGGCAACGCCATGAACGACACCAGGCCCGGCCCCTCCTTAGTCCACCAACTCTGATGGATTGGCAGGCTTTCCACGGCCTTGTAGAGTTGCTCGATGTCACGGACAGTCTGGCTGGAGAACAGCCATTCGCCCGAGCGCGGCCCGGAGCGTTCCCGGTTGATCTGGATGCGACCCTCCGGGCGCGGCGACAGCAGTGGTTCCTGCCCAGGCGCCCCCGGATCGTCGGACAGCGTGGCCGGCAACACCTTCTGCGAACGCGCCAACACCAGCCATAATTTACCCGCCAACACGCTGGCAAACTCGCGTTCTTTCGCATCCAATTCCGACAGATCCAGGCAACTGACCGCCAGGTCAATCTCGCGCTCCTGCATGGCATCCAGGAAAGTTTGCAGCGTCGCCCGCGGTGAGCCGGTCTCATCACGTGGCGGCGCGGTCTCGCCGTCGCGCGCCGCGCTCGGAGCGGCGGCTTCGCTCGCGCGACCAGCCCCCGCGTCCTGGGTACCATCTCCGGAACCAGGCACAACCAGCGGTTCCGTCGGTCCCGCTTTAACGGCGTCCACCATCCGCGGAACGTCCATGGTGGTCCGCGCGCTGAAGCGCCACTGCGCGGGCGCGTCACCCTGCCGCACCAGCGTTACTGCCACTCCCTTGTACATCATCGAGGAGATCGAGTAAGTGGACTTGTTATGCTGTCCCGGCTTGGAGGGCAGATCCTCAAGCACCAGTGAGCCCTCATCCAGCATCGCTTGCAGGATCCGGTGCAGACCATCAACCCGTTGAATCCCTTCCCGATCAGTTACTTGCTGGACAAACTCCGCGCCGCGCTGCTGGAGGGCCTCTTCCACTTCCGCCGGGTCATCAAGCTCGGTTTCCTGCTTGAGCGCGTCGCGCACCACATCCGAGAAATCCAGACAGGCCAGCGCCACCACATAGTGTGAACCATCTTTCTGGGCCGCGCTCCAGCGGTCCAGAAAAAAGCGGACAGTGCCGTGAATCGTCTGGAGATCTTCCGGCGCCACCTGGGCCGTATCTGACGCCGCCGGCTGGGGACTGGTTGGCTCTTCCCCCAGCTTGCCCCGGCGGACGCGCTCATCCAGCTCCTGATGCCAGGTTGGAATCTGGGTGACAATATACGAGGGGAATTTCCACACGTTCCGCGTATACCGTTCGTCGTTTACCGGATCGGTCTCGGTTTGCGCCATTCGCAACAACTCGAGCGCCAGCGTATCCACGCCAAAGGATTGCACGGTCCCGGCTGGTTCATCCGGGAACACCTCCAGATCCTCCGGATCAAACCAGCCTTCCGCCTGCATGCGGCGCAGAATCTCATCGAGCTGTTGGACCACTTGTGGTCCAATGGTCGCGATCTCCTCCGCACTCATGTCACCGAAATCCAGGCATACCATCGCATCCTGGAATTTCTCATCCCCCCGCTCCGGATCGCGCACCGTCTGAAGGAAGAACTCAATCGCGCGGTAGGGAGTCACCAGCGGATTTGCCGTCGCGGTCGTCGGTTGCGAAGCCGCTGCCGGCTGGGACTCCGGCTGGCTGGCGGCGGTCTCGGCCGCGGCGGGCGGCTCATCTTGCCCGGAGCCACCAACCAACGCCAACAGTCCAACCAGCAACATGGTCGCTGGCACCAGCCCAGATGAACCCTGGCGGACGCTCATTAAGAGTCCTCACTCATTCAAGTGTAATAGTTGTGGTCCGAGTTTGGTTCGCTCACCCACGCCAACGTAGCATAGCTTGCCGCGCGGGTACTCACAACGTGTGGGTCGCGGCACCACATATCGGTATATGCTACTTTACTGCCTCGACGACCTGCTGCCACACCGATAAAATCCGCCCTTCAAGACCGCGGTCAAAACCATTTTCGGCAGATAACTCGGACGCAAATATCTCCACAAGAATCCAGCATTTAGATGTCATGTATCAGCTTTGGCGCGCCATAGAATTGAACGCCTTCGATGCTGGTCGCCGTACAACCTCAGGAGGGTGAAGTGAAGCACTCGCGAACGATCAGAATCATCTGGGTAATGGGGGCTTTGCTGCTGGGCGCCAGTCTGGGTGGCTGCCCGGTCGATCTCAACACGCTCGAACCGCCCCCGGCGGCCGCTGGTCAGTATTGGATCGAATATACTGACGGCGAACTGGCCTTGTACCGGCTCCCCGACCAGCGCGGCGAAGAGGGTGTCTGGTACGTCATTGAAACTGAAAGTCCCGAGTGGTTCACCGGACCAGCCGTCTACGAACTGGACACCGAGGGCCTCTGGACGCGTCTCACCGAAGATGAAAACCTCACCCTGGACGAAGTGATCCAACTCTACGACACGGCGCCCGCGGTCCCGGACAACGCCGGCTGAGCGCTTGAAGCGGATTGGAAACGGTCCCTGGAGTGCGGTGACGGATCTGTGACCCGCTTTCCTTAGCCCCGGCCACACCAGCACTTAACACTGCAATACCCTGACCAGACATGCTGCCACGCGGTCCGCGCTCATCAATATCGCTTGCTGCCAAGCAGCCAGTTTCCACAATCCTTTCGGCTCCCGGGCGGGAAGTCGTCACTCCTGGCACACTCGCCCATCTCGGATGATGTCCTGACGGCCAGGCGCCTCATTTGTGTCCATCTTATGGTTGCGTGGTTTCTGGCCACCGGCTAAAATTCCGCCGGTGTGTCTTTTTGTATGACACCCGAGGTGGCCTCATACATCCATACCGGCCGTTGTGGTGTTTGGTGGTTGGTTAACTCGGATGGCCTTGCGGCGGGGAAACAGCCGCGGAGGTCGGCGTGTCGGCAGTGTTTAGATTATCGCGGGCACGCCGTGTGTGAAGGAGATCCCCCCATGCAACAGTCAGTACGGATCTGGAGTGTATTGGCCTTGATGCTGGCGCTCGTCGTCATCCCGGCGGCGTGGGCGGAAAACGAGCAGTTGCGGAAGGCAACCGAGCTGTTCGATCAGCAGGATTATCACGCCGCTCAGCAAGCCTTGGACAAGGTTGACCGCAATGGGCTTGATGAGGACGAACAGGCCACCTACGAGATCCTGTCTAAGGCCCTACCACAGGCAATCGAAGCCAGTGATAAGGCCTCTCGGGACCTTACCCAGGCAAATCAGGCATTCGAGGCAGGCAATTGGGATGATGCCGACGCGCTCTACCAGGCCATCCTGCAAAATCCCTATGCCAAGTCACTGATGAAGAAACGGGCGGAGTCCCAACGCGACCAAATTGCTCAAAAACGCGGACTTGCCGAAGCGGCCGAGCCGACCGGTGTCCTGGAGCCCGCGCCGGCCCAGGCCCAACCACTAACCAAGCAACCAGTCGCCCCACCGGCCCAGGCGGGTCCGCCACGGCGATTGACTCCCATCGACGAAATTCGGCTCCAGGACAGTCTGCTCTGGCAACGCGCTGTGGCACAAGCCCAGGAGCTATCCCAGAAAGCTCGCGAGGCGGTTGCTGCCAACGACTTCACGCAGGCCCGCCAACTCGCTGAACTCGCATTGCAGAAAATCGAGGCGGCCCGCAGCCATGCCGAGCCGGTCTCCAAGTACCTGGCCGCCAAGGAAGCCGCCGAGCGTCTGAAGGTTGAAGTCGCCGACGCGGAAGCGGCCTATCAAGTACAACAAGCTGGTATCGAGCGTGACGAGATCAGAGACCGCATCAGCAAGCGGCGCCGCCTGATGGAGGAACAGCGCCGCGAGAAGATTGAGCAGCTCTTCAACACGGCCACTCAGTTGCGCAAGCAGCAACTCTTCGCCGAGGCCGCCGAGGTCCTGCGACAAATCCTGCACATTGATCCGGCCAACGCCAAGGCTCTCCACCAACTCGAAATCGCCGAGGATTACGCCTCGTTGCATGCTCAAAAGTCCTGGGAACACGACTTGTATGGCCAGACGCGCGGCGCCCTGGTTAATGCCCAGGAAGCGCTGATCCCCTGGGATTACGAGGTCCTGTATCCTAAAAACTGGCTGGAATTGACCGCCAAGCGCAGCGCGGCGGGAATCGGGTCTGGCGGCCAGGAAGAGGATAACGAACTCAACCGCAAGCTGGACGATATCCTGCCCGAGTTCCAGTTCGAAGAGGCGCCCTTTGACGCTGTCATGGAGCACCTTCAGGAAATCGAAGAGATCAACATCGCGGTCGATTGGGAAGATCTTGAAGCCAACGGCATCGAGCGCGACAAGCCGGTTACCATCCAGCTTCGCGGCCTGCCCTTCCGCACCGTCCTCGACGAAGTGCTGTCACAGGTCGGGGGCGACGTCACCCTGAATTTCTCGATCGGTGATGGTCTCTTGCGCATCGCCACCAAAGACAAGCTCGATCGTGACAAGGTGGTCCTGGTCTACGATATTCGCGATCTGTTAATCGGTGTCCCGCGTTTCACCAACGCCGCCCAATTGGATCCGGGCCAGGCCCTCAACCAGCAAGGGCAGGGTGGCCAGGGCGGTGGCGGCGGCTCGCAGCTCTTCCAGACCGGCCAGAACAACGATCAGAACGAAGACGACGGACTCGGTGGCGCGGCCTTGGTTGAGCAGATCATGGACATCATCCGCCAGACCGTCGAACCTGACTCCTGGCAGGAAACCGGCGGCGGTGACGCCTCGCTACGCGAACTCAACGGGCAGTTGATCGTATTCAACACTTCCGACGCCCATTCCCAGGTTCGCGGTTTGCTGGATCAGTTGCGCGCCACTTCATCGTTGCAGATTTCGCTCGAAACGCGTTTTCTCAACGTGACCTCCAATTTCCTGGAGGAATTCGGCGTCGACCTGGACTTCGTGTTTAACTCCGGCAGCGCCGGCTACGATCGCTCATTCACCGCCGGTGGCCAACCACTGACCGATCCCTTCACCGGTGCCAATATCCTCGTACCGCGTCAATATTCATATATTGGCTCGACCGCCAACACGCCCGGTTTCGGCAATCCGATGCCCCAGGCGGCCATTACACAGCCTTATGGCCAGGCCGGACTGGTTCCGACCGGTACTGGCGTCAGCCCTCATTTCGGCGAAATGACCCCGATCAGTGCCCAACAAGGTTCGTTGGCCCTGACGGATCCGAGCGCCCTCAGCACTGGAGTGCCCGGCTCATTTGCCTCACGGGCGGCATCCACACCGGCCCTGAGCATCGCCGGTTCCTTCCTGGATAACCTGCAGGTGGATTTCCTGATCCGGGCCACGCAGGCCAACGCACGCTCAAGTATCGTGCAAGCTCCCCGGCTGGTGATGTTTAACGGCCAGCGGGCCAACATCGCCGTCGGCCGTAGCCGAACCTACGTCTCCAGCGTAACTCCGCAGATTGCCGAAGGCGCCGTCGGTGTACAGCCGATTACCAACCAGGCACCCAGCGGAACAGTCATGGACGTCAACGGCACCATCAGCGCCGATCGCAAGTACGTGACCGTCACCGTCCGAACCACCCAGACCGACGAACCGAGCTTCGAGCGTTTCGAGGTCCAGCGGGCCAGTGGTAACTCGCCCGGCATTTTCATCCTGCTGCCCGACCAGTCTTTCGTAACCGTCAATACCACCGTCTCCATCCCGGACGGCGGCACGGTATTACTCGGCGGGCTCAAGCAGGTCGGTGAGGTTGAAGTCGAGGCCGGCGTGCCAATCCTCAGCAAGATCCCGATTCTCAAGCGGGCCTTCACCAACCGTAGTATGGTCAAGGACACCCGCACGTTGTTGATCCTGATGAAAGCCAAGGTCATCATCCAAAGCGAAGCCGAAGAAGAGGCCTTCCCAACCTTCAGTTCGATTGGTGGGGCCTAGACTCGACTCCGGGCCATCCAATGCAAACGATTTTCTCAAAGCGCCCGTCGGCTCCGGCCGGCGGGCCTTTGCTTTGCGGTTATACAATCCTGATTCTCCTCGCCATTTCTTCGTCCCCGGCCGGCCAACAAGCACCCAACCACCAGACTGCCTCACAACCAACGTCACAACCCAGTAGCATTCCAGCGGGCTACAAGGCATTCCAACCGGGTGTTTGGATCAATTGGCAACAGAACACCGTCGCCATACAGAGCCATGTCGTCCTGCGCCGCGGCCCCCTCGAATTCCTGGCCTGTGGCGCGGGCAAGGAGCATGAGAGCATCCTGCGACTTGAAGCCTCGGCGACACACATTTACATGGCCCTCGGATTGATTGGGCTCACGCCGGGACATCCTCCCCAGTGGAACGAACGCGAGTGCCGATACGATCAACCCGCTGGAGATCTGGTTGATATCAGTGTCCAGTGGCATAGCGCTGGCCAATGGCATTCAGCTTCCACATTCGACTGGCTAAACGATCTCGAATACGCCCGTCCCCCCATTGCACGCCCATGGATCTTTGCCGGTTCCTTGCGGCTGGCTGATGGCTCACTGGCCTCCGATCATTCCGGCGTCGGATTGGCCCTGGTTGATTTCCCCGACAGTCTGTTGGCGCTCTCCAGCGGTCATTCCAGCAGTGTCGGCGACCTCTGGGTCACGGCAAATACACCAGCGATTCCCCCCACAAACACATCCGTCCTGCTGATTTTGCGGACCGCGCAACCGCGCGTTTATAAAGTGCAATTGGATTTCCGCGGCGCGCTCTATGTCGATGGTCGGTTCACCCGAATTGCCGATTTTGCCGACCTGCTGAAGCTGGCGCGCCAGACAGATCCCACATACGTCCAAGTCGTATCCGTGAAGCACACTCTGAAAAGTGATGTGCAAGCTATCCGCAATACGCTCAAAAAGTTCGGCGTCCCCGCGGAAGCAATCAAATTCCGACCGACCTCGGAGTCCCCCGATATTACTGTCACGCCGTAAACTTACCGGCCGCTGTCAGGGTTTTCTCCGGAGGCTTGATCGGGTGACTTTTTCAGTCGCCGTATTTTCAGCAGATTACTGACGCGTTCGAGCAATTCGGTCTTGTTCACCGGCTTGCAGAGGAAATCATCAGCGCCTGATTCGCGGGCCCGCTCCATATCGCCCACTTCGTTGAGCGCGGTCACCATAATGATCGAAATGTCGTTATAACGGGGATCGTCCTTGAGCACGCGGCAAACCTCGAAACCGCTGTGCTTGGGCATCATGATGTCGAGCAAAATCAGGTCCGGTCGCTGGCGCTCCACCACGTCGAAGGCCGCCTGTCCATCGGTTGCCAGCACCACCTGCACGCCGAGGGGTTCGAGGTATGCTTCCAGTAACTCGAGAATCTGCGGATTATCGTCCGCGATCAGCACTTTCGAGGATGAGAAATTCATTCCGTCCACAGTCATGATTTTACTCGTTCCCTGGCCAGTAATGCCGTCCGGCTGATATTATTGCGTAATGTGGATCGCACACGGCAACCCGCCAAGTCTCTGCTTGTCGGAAACTTAGTCTCCGAATATACTGATGGCAAGTGGAAGCCCCACTTGCGGCGTGTGACCGGGACGGGCTTGGACGGCCCTTTACCTGTATCCACGGCGCCCAGTTGGAGTGTAGCTGATGCGTTTTTTGCCGCATTCACCGTCCCTGCCAGCGGCTATCATCACCCTGGTCGGTTCGTTCGGACTACTTTTGCTCCCGTGTTGCAGTAGTGGCGGCTCAGGTTGGGATATTATCTCCACGCCCTTCGCATACCAGCCGTTAACCACCGGCCCAACCGGCCCCAGCAGTACCGGGCAATCCTCCAGCGGTGGCATCGGGCAATCAGACCGCACGCCGGTGGATCCGTGCAACGAAGCCCAAACCCGGAAATTCGTCACGGTTTCCATGCGTAATCTATGTGACGATTATGTCCACTACTTTTTCATCGCGGTCGCGTTTGTGGATGTGGACGAAACCGATCCCAACGTCAGCCTGCCGTTTTTTGAGAACGTCGCTTTCCCGAACGGGGCCGTTTGTCCCAATGATGTCTCACTCTACACGCAGTTTGGCTACATCGAGATTAGAGCCGGCGAGGCTGCGGCCTTCGGCGATTACTGCGTTGGCGGGCCTGCTCTGATCTACTTCCACCGTAGTGGCCAGTTCCGGCGCTCCGCCAGTGGCGGCGCCGGGGGACTCGGATCCGCCATCGCCCCGGCCCAGGGCAGTAGCCCGACTTATGACGAATTCTTTACCAGTGCCGGAGCTCAAATTCCTGTACCGAACCTGATCCTCTTCCATAATCCCGGTACCAGCGACGGTTATAGCTTAAAAATCAGCACCCCCACCGTCGCGCCCTGTGACTTCCTGACCAATGTTGGGACCCAGGTCTGCCTGCGTGACGCCTGGTACTATGTCTCCGAGGATGACATCATGACCGGTTCCACCGCTCTGGGAGTCGGTTCTGGTCGCCGCGTTCCCGCCGAAATACAGGGCACTGGCTGCGAATGCACCGGTCTGGCAGAAGCCTGGCAGATTCTGGCACCCTCGCGGGTAACCGCACTCGGTGCCAACTGCAACGAGTTTCTGCGTGGCGGACGGATCTCCTATGCATTTTTGCGGGAGGATGACACCCCATCATTCCCGCAGTTGTTATGGCGGGTCAAGGATGCTTCCGGTGCCCAAGTGCACGATTTCGACACGCGTGCCGGAGTGATTCCGTAAACAGTTTTTCCCCCCCAGGCATAGCCGGCGGTAGTCGGGATTATTCCTCCGGCTGCTGTTCCGGCACCAGCTCAGAATCCGTCTCGCCGGCTGGCTGAGATGTCAGCGGAGCATTTAAGCGCCGTAAATACTCCGCCGCGGACTCCTGGTTCCGCCGGGCCTGCTCTGGATCGGCATCACTGGGTGACGTTATCGTCAGGATCGACTGATAGGTTCCGATAGCCTTCTGTGTCTGGCTGGTTACCAGTTGAATCCCCGCCAGATCCATAAGATATGCGGTGTTATTCGGCTGATACTCCACGGCGCGCTCCACCAGAAGAAGTGTATCATGTGAAGTCAGTAGCCTATTCAAGGCTGCTTGTTCTTCATTGGTGCGCGCCATTTCGCTGAGCACGCGGGCCGCTTCGGCTTCGTTGTCAGGTAGAACCTGATCGGTATAGCTGCCACGCGCGTCACGCCGGTAGAGGGTATTGTGATATTGACGTTGTGCGGTCTGAAGGGTGTCGTATGCCACTAACAGTGTCCGGATCAACCAGCGCTGCGCCGGTTCCGCTTCATGCTTCCGCTTTATCATGTTAACCAGATTGCGCGCTGCTTCCACTGCTTGTTCATACTGTCGAGCCTCCAGTAGCACACGTACGATCAGTTGCAGTGATTGAAAGTCATCGG
>JBDRDH010000001.1:0-31444 GCA_043820985.1 Planctomycetota bacterium | reverse complement strand
CAGCGCAAGCAAGCGCCAAATCCGAGCCCCGAGCGCCAGCGAGCGGGTCTCCATCAGAGCCCGAAGCGCCAGCGAGGGATAAGGCCTCGGGCGGCAAAGCCCTGCTCCTGGCCGCGATGAGCAACGACCTGATCAAGCGCGGCCTCAAGGCGGGCGATCTCGTCAAGGCCATCGCGCCGCTGGTCAAAGGCGGCGGCGGCGGCCCCCCCACCATGGCCCAAGCGGGCGGCAAGGCGCCCGAGCACATCGAGGAAGCCCTCGACCGGGGGCGCGCATGGATTGAGGAGAAACTCGAATCCGCATAGGTTAGCGAACAATAGTCCCGCAGGAACGGCTGAGTATAGCCCGGTACGTCTGTGCCGGGACACAAAACAACCCAACAACATATAGTCCCGCAGGGACGAATGATCGTAGCCCGGTACGTCAGTGCCGGGTCATATGACACGCCTGGAAACAAACAGTCCCGCAGGGACGGCTGAGACTCAGTCGTCCCTACGGGACTTACGGGTGAGGTGGTACCATTATCCCAGCACTGCGTGCTGGGCTACATTCATCCGTCCCTGCGGGACTAATGGGCACTGTGTGATTGTCTCTCGAATATGATCGATCACGAATGCAATCCAGTTGGACATTGTCCAGGACGCTACAACTCTGTACACGTAACCGCCGGATTCCTGCTAAACTGTAACATACGCACCGCACGGCGGAACCTGGCCGTACTCGCATTCGGGAGGATCGAGACATGTACCGCTTTGCAACTTGTGCTACTGCCCTGTTGATGTGTACCGTTCAAGCGTCCGTCGGCCAGACGCCGGCGACGTCGCAGGCGGTAAGCACTGAGAGCCAGCCCAGTCGCTACTGGACCCCATCCAACCGAGTAATTCCAGACCCCGAGTGGGAGAACGCTATAGCGCGGTGCGGTCGAATCGATGCCGAGCTGCGCACACTGGGCGAGCACGACTGGGCCGGCACTTATGTCGTGGGTTTCGATGTGATTGTGCTTGCGCCACAGAGCGGTCTGTTCGCGGGCGGCACGCCGTCAATGCAGTTCTACGCCTTGTACAACCACGGTGATGTAACCGGAGTGAATGACCGCACTATCATACTCAAGCTCGTTGTTGATCCAGCTTACATCCCCAATCCACCTAAGCTGGACATGCTCATGCCGATGTCACACATATCGTCGGAGATGGCCACTATCGCCTGGGGGAACCAACGCTATCTTGTGCCCATCGAGCGCGTACCGGATTTCTGCTGTGTAGTTAATGCGGGTTTTCTACCAACATCCAGTTTCTACACGCGCATCACAGGCGAGGACGAGCACGGTAGCTGGTCGGAACTTCATAAGATGAAGCGGCAGCCGGGCCTGCCGATCGTCCCGGATCGCTTCAAGCCATATCTTCTGCCCTCACCCGTGACAGGTGAGGTAGTTAGCGCTAGCGCCATCGAGACGGTGTACTGGAAGGACTTCGCTGGACGCGAGCGCGAGTTCCGAGAAATGCGCCTGACGTTGAGTGTCGGCCAGGAGCAAGGCATTTTGAAAGGCATGTGCTTTTTCCCGATGGAAGATCCGAAACGAATCCTCTATCAGGTAGTCAACGTCGCCCGTGAGACCTGCGTGGCTGATTATCGCTGGACAGCCCGCAATGACCGAGCCGCACCGCCACCCACGGTAGGTGATCGACTCACAACGCGCCTGATAGAACCTGTAATATCGAAAAAAGAGGTTAGTCAGGAATTATGGCTTAGCATTGAACTCGCCGAACGCACGTACGGGACACCAATGGTCCCAAATCCGGTGACTCAACCGACCGACAATCACAGTGCAACGGATAGTCCACCGCCGCCGAAATGAAACGCCGGCGTGTGAGACTACGTGCAAGAGAAATCACGAGCCACCTCAGAAACAACGAGTCCCATAGGGACGGCTGACTGTAGCCCGGTACGTTAGTGCCGGGTCTCAGGCCGAACCAGAGATAGGGAGTCCCGTAGGGCCGGCTGAGATTTCAGTCGTCCCTGCGGGACTCATTGATGGGTGAGACACGACCGCTGCCCCAGCACTGTGTGTTGGGCTACTATCAGTCGTCCCTGCGGGACTACCGGGCTCTGTGTGAATGCTCGCCGAGCGTGCGGTGGTGGCTTCTTGTCGTTTCCCTCGATGTGTTCGCGGGTGTGGATCGATATAAGCCGCGCGGCGAGTAGGACGGCCAATTTGTGGAACCGGTTTGTAACCGCTCAGTCGGAGCCGTTTACTCGGCCGGCGAGCCGCCCTTCGCCATTACCCCCCTGTAGTCCCCCCTGGGAGGGGGGACGGTGGGCGCTACGTTCGCGGGCGGCGGATGAAACCCAGGCCGACCAACGTAAAGGCCAGCGCCTCAGCAATACCGGCGCCGCAGAAGCCGCCGCCGGCGCCGGGAGTGACGGGTAATAACTCGACCGGCTCGGCCAGGTCAGTCCAGTCCAGATCGCAGTCGTCGATGATGCCGTCGCCGTCGGTGTCGGGCTCACATTCATCCGGCCGGCCGTTAGCGTTGCAGTCCGTGCTATCCCCGTCGGCGATGTTAAGCCGATCGGAGACACCATCCTCGTTACAGTCACTCCACGGCTCAAACTCGACGCTGACCGACTTGTGACTGTCCATGGTGATGGTGTTGGTGGTCTTGGCCAGGCTGTCGTCATCAGTGCCGGACCACTGTTTAACCTGATAATCCGCCGCTGGCGTGGCAATCAGATCGACCCGCGAACCCGCCGGATACGCCCCCCGCCGCGGTTCAAGCCACCCCTCCCCATCCGCGACGCGCGCGGAGAGCTGGTAAACGTGGAATGGCATGACCTCGAAGCGGACAACTACCGTACGATCGGTCACCATGATAACGGTGTTGGTTTCCAGGCCCGAGGCCGGCGTGTTGTTCGCCCCGCTCCAGCTCTGCACGCGGTAGCCCGGCGGCGGCACCGCCGTCAGATTCACAACCGTATCCTGCACATACTCGCCGTTTGCATCCGCGACCGGCGAACACACCACCACCCCCCCATCGCTCGGCGTCATGATGACATTGAGCGCATAGGTGACCTGGGTATACGTCCGTTCGAGCACCATGGTCTGATCACCCTGGATATTGACCTGGTCGCTCAGCGGTGCCGTCCAGCCGGATACTTGCGCGTAACTGACCATGTGAGTACCAACCGGCAACTTGGTTACCGTCGTCCCGCTGGCATTAATCTCACCCCCAGCGACCTGCCACCCGGCTCCGGCCACGCGCGCACCTTGCGGTTCCAGGAACACCTGGAGAGCCCCAGTCTCCTGATCGGCCAGGTAATCCTCATTTAACAGATCGCTGGCGATACTCGCATACACACGTTCCGGCGGATCAAATGTACAGGCCGCCTTGGTAGGCGTGATCGTGCCGCTGAAACCCAGGGTGACGGTGGCTTCGTATGCGCCACTCAGCGTAGTTACCGGCGATCCCGGCAGACCATCCATGAGCACGCCACTAACGGGCTCGCCATCCTCGTTCAGCACATGACCGGAAACCGTAAGCTGTGGCAATAAGGCTACGTAATCTTCAGCGAGTCGATCACTGGCCACATTGTTATAGCCGCGGCTGCCGGGTATGAAAGTAAAAGCTGTCTTGCGTGGCGCGACGGTCCCAACAAAACCATAGTCCACCGTGGCGGTATAGTTGCCATCCTCGTCCGTGACCGGCTCACCCGGCAAGCCGGTCAGGGTGACACCCGCCACCCCGTCCCCATCCAGGGTGACAATCCGGCCGGCAATGGTTTGCGGCGGAATGGTCGTCTCGACATTCAGCACGATGTTGCCCGTCTGCACCGCGCAACCGGCGACTCGGATGTAGAAGTACTGGCTCGCGGTAACGTTGAGGCTCAGGTGTGAATTGTTACCACACTCGGCATAGTCGTCGTTACAGGCCAGCTCAACGCCGCCGCAGGTGGAATATACGCTTAAAACCGTGTCAAAGTCACTGCCGCAGGTATCGATGATTGCCACGCCGGTGGCCGGCGCCAGGTAACGCCACCAGACATCGGCGGTCCCACCCCCGCCGCAACTGGCACTCTCTTCAGTATCGGCCCCGACGTTCGAACCGGTGAAGGTACCATCGCCAATAATGGGAGCGCTGGCACAAGTGTTTCCCGGCCCACCGCCGACTCCCTGTCCGGTTATGGAGATAATAGCTCCCCCACCACCGGAGCATACAAGCTGATCGACAAATGTGCCCTGCAGAGTCGGCAGGAATTGCACGGTAACATCCGCCGTCTGACCGGGCTCCAGGGTGTAATCCGCGCCCGCCAGTATGCTGAACGCTCCCGCCAGCCCACTGGCCGTGCCGCTCAGAGCCATGCCACCAACGTTTTTGATCGTCAGGTTGGTGGAGACACTGGCATCCACGGCCACGTTGCCAAAATCAACCGAGGCCGGTGTCACCTCGATGCGTGGACCGGTTACTCCCGCGTATTCAACGTAACAGGCCGCGTAACCAATGCTCGAGCAACCGTACTCGATCAGCATGTAGCCGTCTTCACCCCAATCCTCTCCCCAGGAGTTGCGCAGGATCCAGACGCCGGCACTGCCCTGCTCATCATCCCAGCCAACCAGCACCACGGCATGGTTGACGGTACCAGATGAACAAGCATTGAATACTCCGCCGGTGTAGTTGACAAAAGACCAGTCCACGCACACCGCCGCGGATACCGGCCCATAATCCAGGATCGCCTGCTTGATGGCGGCGGTGCTTGGTATGCTCCCGGCATCACCGATATAGGCCCAGCCATCGAGCGTATACTCATGTGAGTAAGGACAGGCACAGGACACATCCAGGGCGACATATGGAAAATCATCCTCGAGCACTGCCCCGGTCCCGCCGCAGGGATCTGTCTGCCACAGGTGGTATTCATGTGCCCACCACCCGCCCGAGCAACTGTAACCATCGCGGTTGCAGCTCACCAGCCATTGTTCTGACAGGTCTACCAGCACTCCATCACGTATGAGAATGTTGCATTCCAGCGGACCAACCGTACCGAACGCCCAGCAACTGCCACAATTGCCCTGGTCACGCACCGGCGGGCAGCCGCCCTGCGCGCGCCAATCAAACGCAACGGGCAATCCCAGGCGCGGCGGGCGGGGATCCATCGGAGCCCCCACGGGCCAGTCCGAGGGGATCTCCAAGCCACAAAGCTCATCCATGGACCGCTGGCTGGCCGGCGTTTCGCCAATGGTAAATGTCCAGCCTTCCTCCGCGCCACGTTGGCGCAGATCCAACAGCCTGCTTTCCACATCCCGGCCACTGGCATTGCCAGTCAAGCCGCTGATTGCCATCGCAATAAGTGACGTGAATATACCGCACTTGATGCGATCCGCTGGAATTACAGGCATGTTCTCGAACCTCCACCAAACCTTGCTGCCAGTGACGTATGTTTGGCAGATTGGCTATCCGGACCTTCCGCGCCCAGCCACGGCAATTGCCGGTATCTTCATCGTCGGGCCTGGGCCGGCGGATAAGCATCTGATCGTCAGCAGTGCCACCTTCGCGCCGCGGCCGAAAATGGTGGCGGTGACCAGTCGGCAAGTGAGCTGGTAACCTGTTCAGTCGGCGACGGATGCGGCATAATTCAGTGTGATTCACCGCCCGCGCGGGATGGCCGTCCGGATATGTGGCCCGGACGAACTGAATCTAAAGTTGATTGTCAGGAACCGGCAGGAGTAACGCATGTTGCACTTCATGAAGTTAATGGCTGGCATGATCGTTCTGTGCTCGGCCCTCGCGACCGCTAAGGCCCAGACCGCCGACGCCGCGCCCCAGGGCTTGACCTATCCCGTGACGAAGACCGTCAACCAGGTTGACAATCTGCATGGTGTCGAGGTGGCTGATCCCTATCGCTGGCTCGAAGATCTGGATTCCGCCGAGACGGCCGCCTGGGTAGCCGCCCAGAACAAGGTCACCTTTGGCTGGCTGGAGCAGATTCCCGCCCGCGAGAAAATTCGACAACGCATGACCCACCTGTGGAACTTTGAGAAGTACG
This sequence comes from Planctomycetota bacterium, assembly GCA_043820985.1. GTDB lineage: Bacteria > Planctomycetota > Phycisphaerae > UBA1845 > Fen-1342 > JAAYXS01. The sequence continues at coordinate 25,408 of JBDRDH010000001.1, read as the reverse complement.
GAACGCCCTTCAAAGAGGGCAACCGTTACTTTTTCAGTAAGAACGACGGCCTCCAGAACCAGAGCGTGCTGTACATCACCGAGGCGCTCGACGCCGATCCACGCGTATTGCTCGATCCCAACCAGCTCTCGGCCGATGGCACGGTGGCCCTGGCGGACCTCTCGATCACCGAGGATGGCCGCTTGATGGCATACGGGCTTTCCACGGCGGGGTCGGACTGGGTTGAGTATCACGTTCGTGATATCGACACCGGGCAGGACCTGCCCGATCACCTGAAGTGGATCAAGTTCTCCGGCGCCGCCTGGACCAAGGACGGTCAGGGCTTCTATTACAGCCACTATGACGCGCCCGCAGGTGATGAGTTGGCGGAGATCAACAAGAACCAGAAACTGTATTATCATCGCTTGGGCACTCCGCAGTCCGCGGATGCGCTGGTCTACTTCCGTCCGGAGCAGCCTAAGTGGGGATACGGTAGCACCGTCAGTGAAGATGGCCGCTATCTGATCATCTCGATCAGCGAAGGCACCGAGCGCAAGAATCGGGTTTATTACCAGGATTTACAGGCCGGTGACGGCCTGACGCACAAGCTGTTGGATGATTTTGACGCTCAGTATGGCTTCATCGGCAACGACGGCCCGCTCTTCTGGTTCTTTACCACCCAGGGCGCGCCACTTGGCCGCGTGATCGCCATCGATATCAACCACCCGCGCCGTGATACATGGATCGAGCTCATCCCACAGGCCCGTGAAACGTTACAGGGTGTCGGCGTAATCAATGACACGTTCGTCGCCTCGTATCTCAAGGACGCACATTCCCTGGTGCGTTTGTATGATCTGCAAGGTCAGTACCTGCGCGACCTTGAACTGCCCGGTCTGGGTTCGGCGGGTGGTTTTGGCGGCAAGCGCACCGACACGGAAACATTTTACAATTACAACAGTTTCAGCGTCCCCAACCGCATCTACCGTTATGACATGCGGACCGGAGAAAGTACCCTTTTCCGCCAACCAAAGGTGGACTTCGATCCGGACGCATATGTCACCACGCAGATTTTCTACCGTGGCAAAGACGGTACGCGTATACCGATGTTCATTACGCACCGCAAGGATTTACCGCTGGATGGCAACAATCCCACGTACCTCTACGGCTACGGCGGCTTCGACGTCTCCCTCACGCCGCGCTTTTCCATCAGCCGTCTGATTCTGATGGAAATGGGCGGAGTGGTCGCGATTGCCAATCTGCGTGGCGGTGGCGAGTACGGGTGTGAGTGGCATGATGCCGGCCGACTGGACAACAAGCAGAACGTATTCGATGACTTCATCTCCGCGGCCGAATGGCTGATCGCCAACAAGTACACGCGTCCGGAAAAGTTAGCCATCGCCGGCGCGAGCAATGGTGGCTTGCTGGTTGGAGCGTGCATGGTGCAACGTCCCGAGCTATTCGGCGCCTGCCTGCCGGAAGTGGGAGTAATGGATATGCTGCGCTTCCACAAGTTCACGATTGGCTGGGCCTGGACCTCGGACTACGGTTCACCGGATGACCCCCATGACTTCCAGGTTATCTATAAGTACAGCCCGTTACATAATTTGAAGCCGGGCACGTGTTATCCGGCGACCCTGGTAACCACTGCCGATCACGATGATCGCGTCGTGCCGGCGCACAGCTTCAAGTTCATCTCGGCCCTGCAGGCGGCCCAGGCATGCGATCATCCCGTCATGATCCGGATCGAGACCAAAGCCGGGCACGGCGCCGGCAAATCCACGGCCAAGATTATCGAAGAGATCAGTGACGAGTGGGCGTTCCTGGTGCGCGTGCTGGAAATGGACACCTCATCCCTGGAGAAGACGAGTAGTCAGCCCGCGTCGGTAAAAGGCCGATAAATAACCAGCGCGCGGTATTCCGACTACGGTGATACTTATTGAACACTTCCCTCGCTCCGTTTAGGCCCTCCAGGCAGATCGGAGGCTGCTCTTCAAGCGCGCTGAAATTCTCGTCGATACGCCTACAGATTCAAGTCAGGGACACGGGAATCTAGGGAGTCATGTTATGCGCGAAGCCTTTCTCAAATACCTGATTTCCGAGGGAGTGCTGGGCACCAGTCAAAACGTCGCCATTCAGAACAGCCGGCGTTGTGCCCCTGAGCCGATCGGCTCAATAGCTTTCAGTTATGGCCTGATAAATGGCGGCCACATCGATGCAATACTTGGCGAACAACGTAAGGAATACCGGTCCTTCGGCGAGCTCGCCGTCGATCGCGGTATGTTAACTCCAGAGCAAGTGCAAAACTTGCTGATGGTACAGCGCATGCGTACTGCTACCGAAACTGCTGAAACTTTCGTGTTATCGGGGATGTATCCAGTTAACAAACTCGTGTGGCAACTCGGTAATTTTTTGGCCGAGCATTCCGACACCCTCATGGGTATACATATTGGATCGAGGGATTAACAAAATGGAAGAAGCACGTTCAGCTACGTTACTGGCAAAACTTAAGAATGCCAAGCGACTACCCAGTCCACCTGGAACCGCCTTACAGGTGCTTGAACTGGCCCGTAACGAGGATTCAACGATCCAAAGTATCGCCGATACGATCATGTCGGATCCGGCTCTATCCACACGCCTACTGAAGTACGCCAACTCATCGATTATTGCCGCTCCACGAGCAGTGCTCTCGGTCCAGGACGCGGTATTGGTGCTTGGTCTGCGGTCGGTCAAGATGACTGCCTTGGGCTTCTCCCTGGTAACACCAGAGCGGCAGATCAAGTGCCCGGGTTTTGATCTGTGCGCTTTCTGGACCCAGAGCTTTGCGACCGCTTCAATCGCTCGCCGCATCTGCGCTGAACTCCTGTATGCCGATCGCGAACAGGCGTTTACCACTGGTTTACTGTCGGGTATCGGCCGGCTGGCTTTTGCCCAGGCCATGCCTGATGACTATGCCATAGTGATGGCGAAGCTACATGATGATCGAGACCTCCTGAAGATCGAGAACGAAGTCCTGGGAACTGATCATGTACAGTTCGGCGCCCTACTACTCGAGGATTGGGGTCTGCCTGAAATGCTGGTCGAAGCAGTCAGGTTACAGTCGCAACCATTCGATCAGAATCGGAAAAATATCCAGCAGGCCCTTGGCCAGACAGTAGGTGTAGCCACGCGCTTGTCACCCCTGTTCTTCAGACCAAACGAAATTAGTCCCCAGGAATGTGCTCAGATACAGCATATCGTCAAGGACCAACTCCAGGTGCCGGAGGAGGTTTGGCAGAGAATCGCCGGGGAGATCATGTCAGATTACCGACAGGTCTCCGAACTGTTCAACGTGCAACTCGACAGTCAGGCCACTGTTTTTGATCTATATGCCGAGGCTCAGGAAGAAGTCACCCGTGTCGGCATGGTAACCCAGGTCGAACGCCTCCAGGTTCTGGAGGAGAATAAAAGTCTTCGTCACCAGGCGACCACCGATCGGCTCACGGGTATTGCCAACCGCGTGCTGTTTGAAGAACATCTCACTAAACTGGCCAACCTGGCTCGGCTGAACCAGCGGAATTTCGCCGTTCTGATCCTCGACATCGACCACTTCAAGAAGTTTAACGATACATACGGCCACGACACCGGCGACCTGGTCCTGAAAACCTTCGCCCAGACGGTTTTCGAGACATTACGCAAGTCCGATCTACTGGCACGTTACGGCGGTGAGGAATTTGTCGCCCTGGTGGCCTGCACCGATCGCCGGGAAGCCTGCATCGTCGCGGCCCGGATATGCAAAACCGTGGAGAAGATGCGCGTATCCACCCAGGGACAGAAACTCAAGGTCACTGTCAGCATCGGCGTGGTAACCACCTTCGACTACCATAACCTGCCATCAGAAGAGCAGCTTGTCACCGATGCTGATAAGCAGCTATACCTGTCAAAAGAGCGTGGACGCAACACCTGGTCCTATCTGGATCATACCGCCAGTCAGACCACGGAACCGGTGGCGACCGGTTAAGCCAGTTCCTTTTAATACTACAACGTTAAAAGCAGTCTCAGCAGATGTCGAAATCCCGGCGATTAAACGAGGTTATGGGCGGCTGCGCCTAATCCGAGCCCGCGGCGCCAGCGAGGATTTCGGGCACTTCAGCGCATCGACAGGGTAACCCGTCGCTCACGCTCCGGGCTCGGATCGCGGCGCGACGTCTGTAGCGTTGTAGCAGTAATTGCGTTAGCCCGCCAGCAGCACCATTAAACCGTTCTGCGCGTGCATGCGGTTTTCGGCCTGGTCGAAGATCGCCGAGTTTTCCGTCCGCGAGGTCGCGTAGTCGATCTCCTCGCCATAATGCGCCGGCAGACAGTGCAGAATGATCGCATCCGGCCTGGCGTAGCTCATCAATTGGGCGTTGATCTGGTAACCGGCGAATTTGTTCTGACGCTCGGCGGCCTCGGCCTCCTGCCCCATCGAGGCCCAGACATCCGTATATAACACGTCGGCATCCGTCGCCCCCGCCTTCAGATCATTGAGCACCCGTATTTGAGCCCCGGTGTGACTGCCGATCTCCTGTGATTCCTTCAGTACCTGTTCCAGTGGCTCAAAGCCCGGTGGCGTGACTATGGTCATGTTCATGCCCACCCGGGCCGCGCCGTACATCAACGAGTGTGCCACATTGTTTCCGTCGCCGATGTACATTGCGTTCAGGCCGGCGAGTCGGCCCTTGCGTTCCTTGATCGTCAACAAGTCCGCCAGAATCTGACAGGGATGCTCAAAGTCACTCAAGCCATTGATTACCGGCACGGTCGCGTATTTCGCCAGATCCGCGACGATCTCATGCCCGAAGACCCGGGCCATGATGATATCCACCAGCCGCGACATGACCAGCGCGATATCCTCGGTCGTCTCGCGCTGGCCCAGCTTGATATCCGCCGGCGCCAGATAGATCGCATGACCGCCCAGATTGGTCATCCCGGCCTCGAAGGAAACGCGCGTTCGTAGCGAGGGCTTCTGGAAGATCATGCCCAATGTCTTGCCCGCCAGCGGAGCGGCTTTGAATACCTTGGCCCGGTCAGCCTTGAGTTCCGTCGCCTTGTCCAGCACTGCTAGAATTTCCTCGGAAGAGAAATCCTTGATCGAGACCAGATTTCGACCGTATAGATCTACCGCCATGTTGTAGTTCTCCACTTGCGTCGCCGGTACACAGGATCCGCCGGCATCCTCCCGCAGGCTCTTGAATTAGCGTTTCGCGCGCCCCGCTGGCGCCAAGCGGCCGGCAGTATAGCACGCCGAAGAATAGCTGAGAAATGGGTACCAGATCGCTACCCTGGATGGTCACATTCCATAAATTCATTTTTCTCTTTATGTGCTGGTTTTTGTACTTATTAGTGTGAATGAGGGCTTATAATGGGACCTGTTGATATGAGAGATCCGCTGGGATGGAACATTCGCGCCAGCGTATCCAGGCTGGGTTTCTTTCCGACAGCGGGCACATCCTGGTTGGCAACGGGAGTATAGAATCGAGGCGAATCAAGCGCCTGGGATTGGGCTTTAAGAGGGATTACCTAACGTAATCCGGGCGGGGGAAACAGGAGAGTTGCAGTGAACATCAAGCCAGTACTAATGTCGTTATGTATGATTGCCGCGGTCTGCCTGCCGGTTATGGCCGCCGACGCGGTTCAAACCCAAGTCCTGGTCGATGAAGGCGACCGCGTGGTGCTGAGTTACACCTTCGATGCTTACCGGTCGCAAGCGGTGGATATCGACGGGCAGATCTATCAGGAGTTCATGCTGCCCGGCGAGCCAATCGGCCTAGACGCTGGTGACCCGACCCTGCCGTACGTCTGTCGCAGCATCATCATTCCCGATGATGCCCATATGACGGTGCGTGTATTGGACGGCCAGTTCCATGAGATCGCCGCCCAGATGATCCCCTCCAAAGGCAACCTGCCACGTACCATCGATCCAGACAGCGTGCCTTACGTGTTCGGGCCGGCGTATGCCATGCACGCCTTTTATCCTGGAGATCTGGCCGAACTGCACTTACCATACATCATGCGCGACCACCGGGGCATCACCGTGCGGGTCAACCCATTCCAGTACAATCCGGTTACCGGCATAGTCCGCGTGTACACGCGGATGACCGTGGAAATCTACGCCGACGGGCCTGGAGAGGTTAACGTCCTGAAACGCGACTGGGACCGCGGTCTGAGCCCCGCTTTCCACCAGATATACACCACACATTTCCTCAACTACAACCTGGGCGGACGCTACACCCCGCTCGACGAGGAAGGTGACATGCTGATCATCTGCCATGATGCCTGGATACCTAACGTGGCAGCGTTGGCCACGCACAAAGCCTCGGCGGGCATCACCGCTACCGTGGTCGGCGTCGCGACGATCGGCAACAACTCAACGTCCATTAAGAACTACATCCAGGGCGTCTACAATGGCGGTAATCTGGCTTACGTACTGCTGGTGGGCGATGCCGCCCAAGTCGCCACACCTCCGGGTGACACCGATCCGACCTACGCTAAACTGGCCGGCAGTGACGACTACCCCGACATCATGGTTGGCCGCTTCTCCGCCGAGACCGCCGCTCATGTGGACACGCAGGTCCAGCGCACGATCGACTATGAGAACCTGCCCGCCACCGAGCAGGATTGGTTCTGGAAGGGCACCGGCATCGCGTCCTCCGAAGGCGCCGGAATCGGCGACGAGGGCCAGGCCGACTGGGTGCACATGGACGAGATCAGACAGTGGCTGCTGGCCGCCGGCTATACCGAGGTCGACCAGATCTACGCCACGAACGGTGGTACCGCGGCCCAGGTCACGGCGGCTCTGAACGAGGGGCGCGGCGTCATCAACTACTGCGGCCACGGTAGCGACACCTACTGGGTCACGACCGGCTTCTCGAACAGCGACGTAAACGCTCTGGTAAACGACAACATGCTGCCGTTCATCGTCAGCGTGGCCTGCGTGAACGGCAACTTTGTCGGGCAGACCTGCTTCGCCGAGGCCTGGCTGCGGGCCACCAACGGTGGCACGCCAACCGGCGCGATCGGCATGTACGCCTCGACCATCAACCAGTCCTGGGCGCCGCCCATGGAGGGCCAGGACGAGTTTAACCTGCTGCTCACCGATGCCAGCGAGCCCTACCATAGCTACGGCGCGCTGTGCTTCGCCGGTTCCTGTTCGATGATGGACGACTATGGCGCCAACGGCGTCAACGAGTTCGACCACTGGACCATCTTCGGCGATCCCTCGTTGCGCGTGATCGGTACGATAGGACCGCCACATGGCCTGAAGGTCCAGCCGGGCATCGGCTTCTATGCCGAGGGGCAGGCCGGCGGTCCATTCACCCCGGACAGCATCGAGTACACGCTGGAGAACTACGAAGAAGTACCGCTGGCCTACGAGGTGACCAGGACGCAGCCCTGGCTAACCATCACCAACGCCACCGGCACCATCCCCGCCGGCGGCAATGCCCTGGTCACCGTCGCGCTCAACGCCACCGCCAACACGCTCGGTAACGGTCAGTACAACGACACGCTCCAATTCGTCAACCTGACCAACCACGATGGCGATACTACCCGCATGGTTACACTCAAAGTGGGTGTGCCGACCATGCAGTACGAATGGCCGCTCGACTCTGATCCCGGCTGGAGCACAGCGGGCCAGTGGGCCTTCGGTAAGCCGTTGGGCGGCGGCGGCTCATCCTACGGTAATCCTGATCCTACCAGCGGTTATACCGGCAATTCCGTCTACGGCGTGAACCTCAACGGTGATTACTCCACGTCGGTTGGTGGGCCATACTACCTGACCCTCGGACCAATCGACCTGACGGATTGCACCGATGTCAGCCTGAAGTTCCAACGCTGGTTAAACACCGACTATCAACCATTTGTCTATGCGACTTTCGACGTATCCAACAATGGATCGAATTGGACCCAGGTTTGGGAAAATGGTGGTAGCGAGATCGCCGACAGCGCCTGGTCACTATACGAATACGACCTGTCCGCCACCGCCGCTGACCAGGCCACGGTCTACGTGCGCTGGGGCTACCAGGTCACCAGCGGGGCCTGGGCCTACTCGGGCTGGAATATCGACGACATCGAAATCTGGGCTCTGGCATCCGGCCAACCACCGTACCCGATCGGTGACCTCAACTGCGACCTGGAAGTCAACGCCTACGATATCGATTGCTTTGTCTGTGCCCTGTCGCTGGATTGCGATTACGACACGCAGTGCCCCGACTGCAATCGCATGCTGGCCGACTGCAACGGCGACGGCGATGTGAACTCGTACGACATCGACCCATTCGTTCTACTGGTCGGCGGCGGCTAGTCTTCGAGGTCTGGGTCAGCCCCATTAAAGGGCGCTGGTAAACATAACTTGTGCCCCACTTCAGATACCTGCTTGAGGAGGAATCTGGGGTGGGGTTTTCTATGGCCCGGGCCTGCAATCGTGTACACTTCGCATGCTCCGTTTTTCTACTTTGAATCATGGTATTTAATGAGACAGTCCACCTACTCATACCTGCCCGGCAAACGTGTTGTATGTGCCTTACTCATCGCCACATTGGGGAGTGTGCTCGGGGCTTGTATCGAGTTCCCGCAATCATTGGATCCCCAACTCGTCGCCACGCTGGCCGACATTGATACTGAACAAACCGATATCGAGGATCTGCTTGACCGCGTGACCGACTCACAACGCCTGGCGGGCTGTAAGGTGGAATTCCTGCCGGATGGCCCCACATCATTCGACGCCATGATCGCCCTGATCGCGGCGGCCAACGATCATATCAATGCGGAAACCTGGGCTTTTGATGCTTATGTCACCCCGGAGACACCCGAGGCACATACACTGCTCGGGCTGTTAAAAGACAAGCTGTCCCAGGGTGTTAAAGTGAACATCATCATCGATCCGGTCGTCCAGTGTCTGTGGTCGCGGGGCACATTGCTCAGCGAACTACAAGACGCCGGGGCTAACGTGCGAGCCTTTTCCACCGCCCCGCGCACGGCGCCTCTATATGACCTGCTTTATCGCCAACACAAAAAGCTCATAATCGTGGACGGTCGTCAGGTGATGCTTGGCGATATTAACTTCGGTGTACGTTATATCGGCCACGAACTCTGGCGCAGTACGAATGTGCTGATTGAAGGGCCAATTGTCTCAACCATCCAACGTATTTTCCTGCAAGACTGGCGGGACCTCGGCGGCCACATCGACGATGAGAGTCATTATCTTCCGCGCATCACACCGGCAGGGGATTTTTCCGTTCGGGCTATCGATCAGCGGCCGGTCGAGAATGATTTTGATATAAACGCCGCCCTGCTGGTGGCCCTGCGCTTCGCCCGCCAGCGCGTTGACATTGAAGCACCATATTTCAACCCGTCGAACTGGCTGGCGAATGAGCTACTCGCCACCGCGGCACGTGGTGTGGATGTGCGCATTCTCACCAACGCCGACGAATCGCAGAACCAACCATTCAGCTACAATGCCGCCGCCTATTGGTTCGAGCCCATGCTCGCCGGGGGTGTGCGCATCTTCCTCTGGAGCCAGCCCAATAGCACCTTGCATTCCAAATCGATCGTGGTCGATAACTGCTTCGCCATGCTCAGCACCCACAACTCCAACCTCCGTAGCATCATGTGGGATACGGAGATAGCCGTGATCTTCACTGATGCCACGGCGGTCCAGCAAGCTCGCCAGATGGTGGCCGAGGGCTTTGACCACGAATGTGTCTTCGAGATCGACCAGGATTGGATCGCCGCGCAACCCTTCGGCGAACGCCTGTTATGGCAGCTCACCCACGGTGTCGGCTGGATTTTCTAATCCCCCACTCCTGCCCGCCACCAAGGCCCCCACGGCGGACGCACCCCGCGCCGCTCAACAACCCCCGTGATTTTGTCACTTTGCTACTTTGACACTCTATCCCCCGCCGAGCAGGGCGATGAACGGGTCGATATCGTAGCTGTTGACGACCTCATCCTCATTGATGTCGGCCAGCATCCCATCGCACCAGGGATACTGATCATATTACGCCTCGAAGCCCGGGTAGCTCGACAGGGCCAGGACGAACCCGTCGATGTCATACGAGTCTATGCTCCCGTCGCAGTTCATATCACCCTTGGAGCAGGACACCGCCACCGTGGCGTTCACCGCCCAGTACGCGTTGACGTGCCTGGGCTGCGGCGGCAGCGGGCAGTACGGCCAGCCCCATTCGTAAGTGATGGCGTTCCACCAGATGGTCTCGCGCGCCGCCCAGCCGCCCGCGCCGCAGGGTCCCGCCTTGCTGGCCCATCAGGGCGGCGACGCCCGAGCAGTGCGCGGTCGCCTGCGACGTGCCGTGGCCCGAATAGCTACCGACGGTGATGTCGTAGCCCGGCGCGGCCAGGAACCAGTCGCAGTCTTCGGCGACGTTGGAGAAGCAGGTCACCCAGTATTCGTCCGAAATGTCGCCGCACTGAATGCCGCCGCCGGGCCAGTAGTATGTTACCCAGTCGTAATCGTCGTCATAGTCCGCGGCCACCCGGACGGCGGCCGAAACGCATGCCGGGGCGCAGATGCCGCCGCATTGACTCTCATTACCCGTAGCCGCGAAAGTCACGATGCCGGAACTGGCGGCATTGAAGATCGCTTGCGCCAGGTCTTGAGTGACGTCGTTGTCGTTATCACAAGAACAGCCGTAATAGACGGTGCTCCCCATACTGATGTTGTTTACGCGGATCGTCGGGTCGACCGACCGCCTCTGCGTCGCGTATTCCACGCCGTCCGCTATGTCGTACAGGTTGTAGGTCCTGATAGGCAAGATGAGCGCATCGGGCGCCACGCCCGTCTCATGGGTGATAATGAGCGACATGTACGTGCCGTGGCCGCCCGGTGGAGCCGCGCCGCCGTCCGGAATCGGCTCGCCGTCGATGAAGCTGATCCCGCCCTGAGCGATGCCACCCGCAAGCCCAGGATGACTGTAATCCACACCGGTGTCGATCACCGCGACAGTTGCGCCTTGGCCGGTGAAGCCCTGAGCATGGACATCGTCGGCGTCGATGAACGGCACACTGGAGTCGGTTGCCCCGAGCAGTCCGGGGAAACTCATCAAGGCAACAGTCAACGCGAGAACAGTGGTAGCGCGTAACATATCCGTACCTCCCTTCGCAACGTGCATTCTTCCACGGCTGATCCCGCCAGCCGTCAGGGAAATCTACTGCTCTTCACATCACCGAGCGTCCGTGCGGCCCTTGACAGCCCGACGCCCACAACGCCCTCGTGCTCATTCAACTTGTCCAGCCCCGCGGCGTTCACGTAGCCGGAGAGGGAGAAGCGGTATAGAGACCGGCTGCGGACTTTGAACTCGTCCGGCGATAACGCGGACAGCACATGATCTTGTGCGTTTCGGTTCGCCACCCCTTTTTCCTGCAAGCCCGCTTCCTGCGGCACGGCTTGTCGCACTCTGACGATCACGAATACATAGCCGTCCGTGCTTCCTTTTAACGCCTTGTACGCACCGGCCTCGGCCTTCCCCCGCCGCTCCGGCTGCCCTTGGTCGTATTCGTCACCCATGGCTCGCGGTGGGTCTTTGGGACGCGCCTGGTCGTCCAAACCTATGGCGACTACATCGGGGTCCGCGACCAACTTGGCCAAGCCCGCCTCGTTCACGTAGCCCACCAGCCCGGCCGTGTTCTGGAACGCGAAGATCAGGCTGAACTCCGCCGCCGTCAGCTTCGACAGAATCCGCGCCTGCACTTCCTTCACCGACGCCTGGTTCTCCTTCGACGTGTGCCTGCCCTTCGCCTGGTGACGCAGGTACAAGTCGACGTAGGCCATACCTTGAAACCCGAGGGGACGATCGCCCTGAAACTGGATCATCGGTTCCCGGGCTTCGATCCGTTTTTTCTGGTCCTCAAGCGCCTCGCGCACCGCCGGCTGGACCTTGCCGTGGGCCGCCACCCAGGTCGGCGCCGGCAAGCCCAGCTTCTCGCGCTCCGCCGGCGAAACCCGCGGCTGCGCGTTGTCTTTCGGCACCGGCCGCTCCGGCGCAGTGGTCCAGCCCGCAGGATTGTTCTTCACCCACTCCTGGGCCGCCTTGGCGCCCTGCGCTTTGTCATCCGCGACCGGCGCCTGCGCCAGCGCCGCGGACCCGGCAACCAGGACGAGAATGATGATGGCCGTTACCGAGACGACGGCCAAGCCGCTGAACGATGCACTTTGAAACATGACCTCACCTCCCGAAAATACTGCCCAGATACTGGCTCGCCCATGAGCCGGGCACGCTACCCGCTGTAAAATTCCCGCGGCGGACAAATCAACCAACGGAGTTGAGCAAGCAGGCAGCAGAATCGCGATCCTGCCCCCTGACATGCGCGCCTCGCGTTTCTACCTGAAGTCTAGCACCGAAAATCGAAGATACAAACGCGGCCGGTTGATCTCCTCAAAACCCACAGCAAAAGCGCGCACATCACAGCGGATCCCCGGCGATCACCCTAACAGTCCGCCGTAAAATTCCGTGCCGGTCTGCAAATGTAGCGGCCGGGCTCTGTCCCGGCCGTGGAACGCGGGAAAAACGTCCATTTACAACAACGTCCGGGACGGAGCCCGGACGCTACACGCCTTTTGCGGCGGACTGTTAAGGACTTTACCCCACCCTTATCCCGGCCGTGTGAGAGTTGGCCATGAATAGAACGGAGCCGCCGGCTATTGAAAGACCAGCGGCTCCGCGGCGAGTTATTCGCAATTATGCGACGAGTCTACGTCGTTGTTATATTAACCTGCGCCAAGCAGGGCAATGAGGCCGTCGATGTCGTAGGAGTTCACGCTGCCGGAACAGTTCAGGTCGCCGGTCAGCGCCCCGCTACGTTCCCCAAGCTTTAGCACCACGAGCATCGAAAGCGTATCCTCGGTCGCGGCCACGTACGCCAGCGAGGGCGTCACGGTCTGGTGCAGGAACGAGTAGATGAGGTTGCTGCCGGTGTCGTCGAGCTTCATGACGAAGTTCGCGTGGAACGTCCCGCTGGGGTACGGTGGAAAGTCGTCCGATTTCGTATGGCCGGCGGCCCACTCGCCGCGCCGCAGTGCCCGAATTCGATTAGGCTATGCCCGACCGCCCAGGGAATGGCCGTCGCAGTGACCTCGAACCCCGCGGAGACCACATGAACAGACGACTCTATGCGCGTCCCCACTTGCACCGCCGAGACATAATCCTCGTCGCGCTGACAGCCGCCCTGTTGTCACCGCTCAGCGCGTGCATTGACTTCCCCGAAACGCTCGACCCCGCCGTGTCAATTGCGCTAACCGGCATCGACCCCGCTCAGACCAACCTCGACGAAGTGTTGGACACGCTGACCGACTCGCAGCGCGACGCCGGTTGCAGCATGCAGCTCCTCCGCGACGGCGAATCGTCATTTCAGGCCATGGTCGATCTCGTCGCGGCGGCCGAGGACCACATCAACGCCGAGACCTGGGCCTTTGACGCCGACACGCTACAGGTGCCAGATCGAGCCCGCGCCCTGGCCGACCTGATCAAATCCAAGGTGACCGCGGGCGTCGCGGTCAACATCATCACCGATCCGGTCTTCAGTGCCTATGGTCCCAGGGAGCATTGCTGCCGGAACTCGTGGCCGCCGGCGTCAACGTGCGCCCCTTCTCAGCCCCCGACGAGCTGCCGCTGACCGACCTGCTCCATCGCCATCACAAGAAGCTGGTCATCGTGGATGGTCGCCGGGCCATCACCGGCGACGTCAACTTCGGCGTCCGCTACATCGGCCATGAGCTGTGGCGCAGCACCAACGTCCTGCTCGATGGCCCGGTCGTCACCACGTTGCAACGCTTCTTCCTCCGCGATTGGCAGTACCTCGGCGACCCGCCGGATGACCTTACGCGCTACCTGCCGGCCGTCGCCCCCACCGGCGACATCACCATCCGCGCTCTCGATCAGCGCCCGGCGGCGGACGACTTCGACATCAACACCGCTATGCTCGCGGCTCTGCGCTTCGCCCGCCAGCGTGTGGACATCGAGGCGCCCTACTTCAATCCGTCGAACTGGCTGGCTGACGAGCTGCTCGCCGCCGCGGCGCGTGGCGTGGACGTGCGGATCCTTACCAACGCCGACATATCACAGAACCAACCCTCCAGCTATGACGCCGCCGCCTACTGGTTCGAAACCCTGCTCGCGGGCGGCGTGCGCGTCTTCCTCTGGAGCCAGCCCAACAGCACCATGCATTCCAAAACCCTGGTCGTCGACGACCGCTTTGCCATGCTCGGCACCCACGACACTAACGTCCGCAGCATCATGTGGGACGCCGAGATGGCCGTAATCTTCACCGACCCGGCTTCCGTGCAACAGATTCAGGAGATGGTAAACGAAGGCTTCGACCACGAAGTTGTCTTCGAGGTCGACCAGGATTGGATTACCGCACAACCCTTCGGCGAACGCCTGTTATGGCGGTTCACCCACGGCATCGCCTGGATTTATTAAGCCGACGCTTACTTCGACTTTCGCACTTATGCGGCCTGTTGGACCGCGTTGAATATAGTTTTCATGACGTTTCGTGAACCCTGGCCCTGCAAGCCGGGTGCCATGCCCAAGCGTAGCGCGGGCATGCCATCTTACGCCGAGACATGCCGGCGCCTTCGGCTTCGGCATGGCGCCCGGCAATAGATGCCTGTCAGCCAGGTATCGGAATTCGCCGGCGAGGTTCCGCGCTCTTGTTTTGCTATCACGCTTCGATTTCGGTATGCTGCTCAGCGTTCCGAGACGCTCTATTCAGAATCCGGCTATCCGGATGTGAGCTTCACAAACTATAGGAATTCACGCAGCAACATTCGCCCGCCGGCCGGCTCAGACATAGCGCCCGTAGCTCAGCAGGATAGAGCATCGCTTTCCTAAAGCGGAGGTCGTAGGTTCGAATCCTACCGGGCGCGTTACTTGAACCACTTCCACAGCGAGCTTTGCGGCACTTTCGTAGGGCTCGCCGATTTTCTGCGCCAAGCGACTGTAGCGCCGGTGTAGCGCGCTGCAACCATAAACCCCCATTTCTCGTCACCAATCGCCACGTAAAGGTTAAAGCTGGGCCGGCGGATTCTGCCCCGCATGATGCGTGGTTCCCGGTGGCGAATTATGCCCGAACTGTAGCTCTCATCATGGACAATCAGTGCTTTTTTGACACCCCCGGTGCGGTATGATGCACATAGTGCGTCCCTGGGGAGGTTCGGGGACGGGAGATGACAGATCAGTATCGAAAGGGGCAGCGATGAAACGGACACTCACGGCCGGAATGGTGCTGGCAGCACTCCTCCTGACATCCATCAGCCGGGCAGACACTATCTACGTCAACGGCACCACCGGCAACGACGCCTGGGACGGCCTGTGCCAGGAGTGGGACGGCGACACCTGCGGCCCGAAGGCGACCATCAAGGCCGGCATCGGCGCCACGGTCAACGGCGACACCGTCCTCGTCGCCGACGGTACCTACACCGGCGGCGGCAACAAGAACCTGGACTTCGGCGGCAGGGCGATCACCGTCCGTAGCGAGAACGGGTCCGATAGCTGCATCATCGACAGCGAAGACAACGGCCGGGGGTTTTCTTTCCAGAACGGCGAGGGCGTGGACTCGGTCGTCGACGGCCTCACGATTCGCAACGGCTGGGCCGACTACGGCGGCGGCGTCGGCTGCTGGGAGTACAGCAGCCCGACGATCACCAACTGTACGATCAGCGGAAACTCGGCCTACTTGCACGGCGGCGGCGTCCACTGCTACTCCAGCAGCCCGACGATCACCAACTGCACGATCAGCGGAAACTCGGCCGAAAGGGGCGGCGTCTACTGCTACGACAGCAGCCCGACGATCACCAACTGCACAATCAGCGGAAACTCGGCCGACCTCGAGGGCGGCGGCGTCGGCTGCGGGGTGTACAGGAGCCCGACGATCGCCGACTGCACGATCAGCGGAAACTCGGCCGACTACGCAGGCGGCGGCGTCGGCTGCTGGGAGTACAGCAGTCCGACGATCACCAACTGCACGATCAGCGGAAACTCATCCAACGCCTTCGGCGGCGGCGGCGTCTACTGCTACTACTACAGCAGCCCAACGATCACCAACTGCACGATCAGCGGAAACTCGACCACCCCCGGTAGCGGCGGTGTCTTCTGCTTGGTCAGCAGCAGCCCGACGATCACCAACTGCATCCTCTGGAACGATACGACGCCAGAGATCTCCGGCGACGGCAGCCTGGTCGTGACGTATTGCGACATCCAGGGTGGCTGGGACGGCGAGGGGAACATCGACGACGATCCGCTGTTCGTCGACCCCGACGGACCCGACGATGATCCTGATACATGGGAGGATAACGATTACCACCTGGACACTGGCTCGCCGTGTATCGACACTGGCGACCCGGCCTTCGAGCCTGAGCCCGGCGAGACCGACATCGACGGCGAGCTGTGCGTTTGGGACGGTGACGATGACGGCGTCGCGCGCGTGGACATGGGAGCGGACGAATACGGATCATACGCTGTCGGCAACATGAACTGTGAGGGGATAGTGAACGTGTATGATATCGACGGCTTTATCCTGGCGGTATCGACCTATCCGGGCTTCGAGGAGTACTACGCCCTGTATCCCGACTGCGACCCAATGTTGGCCGACGTGAACTTCGACGGGGCCGTGAACGCCTACGACATCGACGGATTCATCGCCCTGGTCGGCGGGGGATAGCACGGCCAGTCAACAGCCAGGCCAAATGGCCGCGAGAGCCGCCGATTTGACGCCCGCACTAAGCGCCGCACTTTTTGAGCCGGCGTTTACACGTTGTCTGCCGCGTAATTGGTACGCGGATTTCAAGTCCGAGCCGATTGACAATGTTAAAGATAATATTATGATTTCTTAATATTCTACTCACGGTCTGACAGTATCGTGAAATCCAGATGGGGATGGCGACGTTGGCCAGGAAACAGATTCGCAACACGTCGGAACGAGAACACAATCGGTCGGAGTGTGCGCGATTGCTCAGGGCAATCGCCCATCCCGTCCGCCTGATGATCCTTGAAGCGCTGGCCGAGCGTAGCCAGTGTGTCAAGGACCTCAACGCCCTGGTTCCGATCGCCCAGTCGCGTTTTTCCCAACACATGGCGGCGTTGCGGAAGGTAGAGTTGGTCGACTGCCACACCGATGGCCACCTGCGCTGCTACTACGTCCTACGGCCGGCGTTGATCAGAGGGTTGGTGCGACTGCTGTGCGCGCGTCATCACCCGCGGCGGCGTAGCCGGGATGCCGTGTTGCGGGAGATTAAACGGGGCGCGAAGGCGCCTTCCGATCGCCGTCACGCGTAGCCGGCGAGGAACTGAGTTGGCGAGCGGCCGCGCCGGCTCCGACGAACCGACGTCACGGGAGACAGTCTCTTGGACGAGAATGTCCGTTACCTGCTTGATTTTGCCGGGGGGCCACTGTTCAGGTTCGCATTTGCCCTGATGGTATTGGGGTTGCTGCGGGTCATCGCCCTGACCATATCGGACACCCTCGCCGCTTACCTGACCATCGAGGATCGGCGCATCTTCTGGCGCCGCTTCCGCCAGCATCTGATGTGGTTCATTTTCCCCAGTATCATAATACGCCAGGCGCGTCCCGGCGGAAGTACGTCCATGTTTGTTTTCCATCTCGGGCTGTGTGTTACATCGTTGATCTTTCGGGCCATCATACTAGTGGTCCCGGCGTTTATGATGGCTCACGTTTATCTGTGGGAACGTGGGATTGGTATCAGTTGGCCGGCGCTGCCGGCCGGCGTGGCCGATGTTCTTACGCTCGTGGCCATCGTGGCGGGGCTGGTTCTGTTCCTGGGACGGCTCTACTCGCCAGTGTTACGGGGCGTGGAGCCCGCGTGGAGTTTCCTCAAACCATTAATACTGCTCCTACCGTTTGTCACGGGCATGCTGGCCATGCATCCGACCTGGAGCCCAATTGATTATCACGTGGTGCTGTTGATCCACATTCTCAGCGCCGTGCTGGTCTTCGTATTGTTGCCATTCACACGCATGCTGTCTTGTATGCACACGCCGCTGTCGCGCTTCGTACCCGAGGCGGTGTGGCTCAATCCATACACGGGTGCGACTGACGGGCCGGCGCCGGCCGCGGAGGAATGAATACCGTCATGAGTTACCAGATCCGGCCGGAAGATCACGATCATTACGCGATCCTGACCGATACGACGCTATGCACGGGTTGTGAAACGTGTATACATGCCTGCAAGGAGACCTACGGGCTGGGGCGCGATCGCGCCTGGCGCTGGAAGATGAAGGTCGATGACCTGTCCTCGACGCGTTTCACGACCATCATCAGCCGCCCCGGCAACCATCATGTGCGGCAGCAATGCCGTCACTGTATCGAACCAGCCTGTGTGTCGGCCTGCCTGGTGGGCGCGTTGCAGAAAACCGACATCGGCCCGGTGATCTATGACGAGAAGCGTTGCATGGGTTGCCGCTACTGCATGATGGCTTGCCCGTACGGCATTCCGCGCTACAAGTGGGAAAGCCCCGTGCCATACGTGCGCAAGTGCATCATGTGCCATGACCGCATCAAGGAAGGTAAGCAACCGGCATGCACCGAGGCCTGCCCGTACGGCGCGACCATCTTCGGCACCCGCGCCGAGATGTGTGAGGCCGCCATGGCACGTTTCGCCGCCAATCCAGGCAAATACTACCAGAAGCCGGGCCAGTCCCAACCGGAACTGTACGGCTGGAACGAGGTCGGCGGGACATCGGTGCTGTACATCTCCGACATCTCGCTGGACTTCCTGGGCTGGCAACCCAACCTCGGCGACGCTCCCATCCCCGCACTGACCTGGGGCGCGCTCTCGAAGGTGCCGCCGATCTCCATCGGCGTCGCGGCGGCGATGTCGGGTATCTACTGGGTCATTGGACGACGGATGAAGCTGCAAGCCGAGGCGGCCGAGGCCGCTTCACAGGAAACTCCGGAAAGCTGATATAGGCATATGATGGCTGCGAATCCAACGCTGGAACGGGTCAAGACCATCCTGTGGGCCGTGATGGGCGTCTGGGGGGTGGTCACGGTGGCGCGCTTCACGCATGGCCTCGGTGCTACCAGCGCCCTGACCGACGTCGCGCCCTGGGGCTTCTGGATCGCCTTCGACGTGATGGCCGGCGTGGCCCTGGCCGCCGGCGGTTTCGTGATCGCCGCCACCGTGTACATCTTTGGGCTTCAGAAATACCACCAGTTCGCGCGGCCGGCGATTCTGACGGCGCTGTTGGGCTATATCGCGGTGGCGGTCGGGCTGCTATATGACCTGGGCCTGCCCTGGAACATCTGGCACCCGATGATCATGCCGCAGCACCATTCGGTCCTGTTTGAGGTAGCCATGTGCGTCATGCTCTACCTCACGGTGCTGGCATTGGAATTCAGCCCGGCCGTCCTGGAGCACCCTCTGTTTCACCATCCGCTTTTTCAGAAGCTGCTGCGCATCGTCAAGATGCTGACCATCCCGCTCGTGATCGCCGGCATCGTGTTGTCCTGCCTGCATCAGTCCTCGCTCGGCTCCCTATTCCTGATCCAGCCTTTCCGCGTGCACCCGCTGTGGTACAGCCCGATCATGTGGATACTGTTCTTCGTGTCCGCGGTCGGTCTGGGCCTGATGATGGTCACGCTCGAGTCGCTGTTTTCAGCGTGGCTGTTCGGTCATCGCGTGCGAACCGACCTGCTGGCGGGACTCGGACGGATGACCTCGATCGTACTCGCGATCTACGTGCTGCTCCGGCTGGGCGACTTGTACCAGCGCGGCGTGCTCATCACCGCCCTGGACGGCTCCTGGCAAGCTGGCCTGTTTCTGTTCGAGATCCTCTTCAGTGCCGTGATTCCCGCCACGCTGCTGGCCTTCCGCCGCATCCGCTCCAGCATCCCCGGCCTGGCCACCTGCTCGACGATGACGGTGCTGGGCATCATCTTCTATCGCTTCGATACCTGCATCGTCGCCTTCGCGCGCCCGGACAGCATGCCCTACTTCCCCACGTGGATCGAGTTTGCCGTTAGCGTCAGCATTGTCTCGGGTGCGATCCTGGTCTTCATCTTCTTCAATGAGAACCTCAGGATCATCGACCACGGTGACCACGCCGAGCCGGCGGTCGCGCCGCGGCGGGATATGGCCCGGCGCCCCATCTTCAGTCTCGACCAGCTCTCGTTCACGCCAGCCTTGAAGCGGCATTCGCTGGCCTTCGTCATAGCGGCGGCGGTGGCAATCGGTTTCCTGCCGGAAGAGGCGGTCTTCGGGCCGCGGCCGCGGTCCATGCCGGTCTACCTCTCAAGGACGGTGGAAGCCCTGGCGATCGACGTGGACACACCGCTGCGGCGTATGTTCCACCTCTCATCCCTGGCCGCGAGCGTCCCCCCCACCGAGGGTTCCCAACCGGTAACGGTCATAATGATCGACGGCAATCGCAACTGGCGGTTTGTGCCGTTCACACACGACGGCCACGTGGCCGCGCTCGGCGAGCGGGCGTCCTGCAACCTGTGCCACCACCAGAACATGACCTTCGATCAGAACACCGCGTGTTACCAATGCCACCGCGACATGTATGAGATCACTGACACTTTTGATCACGTGCTGCACATTCAAAAGCTGGGTGGCAATGTGGCGTGCGCCGTCTGCCACAAGGATGAGTTCGAGCGCAAATCACGCGAGACCGCCCTGGCCTGCTGGGAATGCCACGGGGATATGGTAGTGCGAGACTCGATCATCCCGACGACCGAGGCGGGACTGGTGGGTTTCGCCCCCGGCTATATGGACGCCATGCACGGTTTATGCATCAGATGTCACGAACAGATGTCTGACGAGCAGCCAGACGTCTATGGAGTTGAGTTCAGCCGTTGCGACTTCTGTCACCGGGAGTTCCAGGACACCGACCACCGGCGCCTGGCACCATACGTCCCGATGCCGCCCGGGCACGCACAGCTTTCGGGGACGGATTCCACGGCTAAAGAATAGTAAGGGGCGCGCGGACGGCACCTGAGGGAATATGAAGACCGGCGAACAACAAGACGATTCCGCTCGACATCCCACGCCAACGCCCGGCACGGCTGGCATTGCGGGTTGGCTAAACCGTTTCGCCACGAGCGTCCATTGGCTGCTCGTGGGCGTAATGCTGACGGCCACCGGCTATGCGTCCGTCTCGTTCCTTGGAGCGGCCTCCCGGCGTGAACCGCCGCGGGTGCCCGCCACGATGGAGGAGGTCGATTGGGGTAGCCCCGAGAGCAGTGAGTATTGTCTGGCCTGTCATAAGCCCGTCGGCCCAGCGATGGCGGGATTGGATGTGGAGCACGGTCACCCGCAGAGCGTCCCCCTGAATGAAACCCAGATCCAGGCCGTCGCCGACATGGGGAACATTGTGGGCCCAAACGGAACACTCATTTGCATGTCCTGCCACACACTGTGTGAGCAGCCCGCCGGCCCCTATATGCTGGCGGACACGCTTGCCGATGGGCGCTTCTGCGAACGGTGTCACCCGGGCCATTACGCGCGCGGCACGCCACACGACCTGCGCAACTCGGCTCCCGCGGAACGCAACCGGCTCGGCCAAACCGCCGCCGAGGGCGGTCCCTGCGGTGCCTGTCACTTGGCGCATCGCTACGCGCGCGACTTCGAGCCGTGTGCGCACGACCCCGACGGCCGGTGCACCACTTGCCACGGAATGCACCGCTGTGCCGAGAAACACGCGCGGCTGACGATGGATCATCCCGAGGCGCGCTGCCTCGAATGTCACGATCCGCACGATATGTCGCATGGCGAGTTCCTCAAGCAGCCGGTCGCCAGCTTGTGCATCACCTGTCACGAAGGCTTCGCCGATGGCGTGACGGCCGGCATGCACCCGTTGGGAGCGATGGACCAACCCGTCCCGCGGGAATTGATCGACGCCGGCGCGAACGTACTGCCCGATTCCCGGGAGTTGACCTGCCTGGTGTGTCATTCGACACATTCGGCGGGGCACGAGTCCCTGCTGGTGCTGCGACCGGATTCGAACGACTTTTGCCTGACCTGTCACGAGGACAAACACGGGGACCCGGCGCCCGACGGTGTGGCGCCGAAACATGGTCAGAACCCGACGTTGAACGCCGAGCAGCAGGCCATCGTGCGGCACTGGGGCACGCGCGTCGGACCGGATGGCGAATTGCTGTGCGTCTCCTGTCACCGCGTACACGACGGCAAGTCGCCGATGGCCTTGCTGGCGTTTCAGCCGAAGTATGGCGAGACGTGCGGCGCGTGCCATCCGCACCACGATGGAGTCTTCGGGACGACTCACGATCTGCGCACGAATTTCCCCGACGAGCAGAACATCGCCGGCATGACGCCGACCGAGTACGGTGCTTGCAGTACTTGTCACTTGTCGCACCGCTACGCCCGTGAGACCGTGCCGACGCCGGGCGATCCGTCCGGGCAGTGCGTCACCTGTCATCAGGCCGACCGTTGCGGCGCGGACAGCACGATCGAAGGCGTCGATCACCCCGACACGACTTGCACGGACTGTCACAATCCGCACGACCGCCAGCACGGCAACTACCTGGCGGCGGAACAGGTCGCGCTGTGCTCTGACTGTCATGCCGAGCAGGCGCGGCTGGTTGACGGCCCACATGACAGCTCAAGGAATCCGGATCTCTGGCCCGAATCGGCCCTGACGCCGGGCGGCGCGTGTCTTTCGTGTCACGTGGCCCATGGCGGCGCGCGGGCCGATCTGTTTCGCGTGCGGGGATCCGAGCCGGTTGGGAATCACGATGATGTTTGTCTGGTGTGCCACGCTGACGCCGCCTGGGAAGCTGCCACGGGGATTGCCGCCATTCACCCGCACGAGATCTCACCAGAACAGCACAAGGTGGAGTTGGCGCTGGTTCCCAAGGACGACGCCGGCAACATGCGTGTGGGTTGTCGCACGTGCCACGATCCACACGGTGGGGCGGCGCCGGCCCAATTGGCGCGCGTGGCTTTGGATCAGCCCACCGAGAGTCTGTGTATCCACTGCCATGCGGAGAAGAAGTACATCAAGCACACCGGGCACTCGGCGGAAAGCCTGGTGCGTTTTGGTTTTGAAGTCGACTCCTGCAAGCCGTGCCACGCCATGCACGCCAGTCGCGACGGCTCATGGGGGCAAATGCTCTCGCCGCGCTTCCTGATGGAGAGCTGTGAGGGGCTGAAAGAAGAGGCTGGCGACTGCGTGCCGTGTCTGGCGTGCCACCACGCCGATGGTCCGGCGCCTGTTCGTGAAGTCGCCACGCATCCCGAAAGAGAGATGTTCAACATCATCTCTCCCGATGCGCCGGGGTACTTGCCACTCTTTGACGCGGCGGGTCAGGTTGATCCGCGCGGACGAGTCGTCTGCCGCACGTGCCACGTCTCGCATGGGCGGCTGGACCTGCTGCGGCGCGTGTCAGAGAAAGAGACCCTATCCCCCGCGGAGCAAAGCGCCATCCGGACGCAGGTGCGCCCCTTCGCGCCGCCGAACATCTGTACCGAGTGCCACGGCATCGAGGCGCGCTTCAGATTCCTGTTCTTCCACAACCCCGTGCGGGGCGTGTTCCCCCGCCAGGATCCCGTCGGACAGCACCGGCGCATGCCTTAGCAGCCTGTCGGACTTTTAACGTGACAATTTGGTGGTCGGCGTTATCTTTCTGCCGCGGCTACACAATGTGTGGGCGTCGATCCATGACGTCTGCAAGTCCATCATGGGTGTCCGGCGTCTTTTCACCGATCCGAGCGGCGACACAAAAGCGAGGCTGGAGTCCCGCGCCATCAACTAATCAGCGGAATAAACCCCCTCAGGCACGATTCTCACGCCAGTTCGGTCACAAATATGTTTGTCGCTCGGGGGGACAATCGGATAAAATACAGTTGGAGGTGTGGAAGTGGCGAGCGATCGCCCGCGCCTGCCATAGCGTTCGGCTTCGGAGGGAGCCGGATGTCCTTTAACCTGCCCAAGTTGCGCTGGGAGGTAAC
The DNA here is from genome assembly GCA_043820985.1 of Planctomycetota bacterium. Taxonomy (GTDB): domain Bacteria; phylum Planctomycetota; class Phycisphaerae; order UBA1845; family Fen-1342; genus JAAYXS01. Next base: position 1,470 of record JBDRDH010000001.1, on the reverse strand, counting down.
CGTTGTGACGACTAAGTACGCGATACGCCGAGTGATGCGGACGCTGGCAGTCAGTGTGATCCTGGTATTGGCCACGACTACATTGGCCTCGGATGAAGGCCAGATCGTGGCCGACCAGGTCAGCCTGGCCAGCTACCAGGACTTCATGAACAACTGGCTGTATACCCACGTCGGCGATAACCGCGGCTATGGGCCCGAGCACGATCTGGCGCGCGACAACATTGCCGACCTGTTCGAGAGTTATGGCCTGACGGTCGAACTCGAGCCCTTCAGCTACGGTGGCACGTATTACAACGTCGTCGCGACAAAGATGGGCACGACTTACCCCTTCCAGGAATACATCATCGGGGCGCATTACGACTCGGTCGATAATCCCGGCGCTGACGATGACGCTAGCGGCGTAGCCCTGATGCTCGAAGTCGCCCGCATTGTCAGCCAGTACGACTCGGCCTACACCATCCGCTTTATCGCATTCGACCGCGAGGAGCAGGGTCTGATCGGTAGTAACGCGTACGTCGATGACCACTTCGGCGATGATATCCTGGGAATGGTGCAGGCCGACATGGTGGCCTACGATCCCGACACCAATAACGCCCTGATTTACGGGCACGCGAATCCGGTCAAGACCGCGCTGGCCGGCGCCGTACTCGAATACAGCGGCGGTCTGACCTATACAGACGGCGGCTGGAACGGTCAGAGCGACCACGCCCCGTTTGACGCCGCCGGTTTCGACGCTTGTCTGCTGATCGAGGGCGAGGTCTGGAACAATCCATACTACCACACCCAGGACGACAACTATGAGAATCCGGACAACCTCAACTTTGAGTACGCCGTCAAGATGGTCCGCAGCATCGCCGGCTGGCTGGTGGATGCGGCGGAGTTGAACGTCCCGGTAGACGCGGTCGGGTTCACGTATCCGGATGGCCGGCCTACGTTCATCGCTCCAGCCGGCGGTACGCGCATGCGCGTTGAAACGTACGGTATCGGCGCGTCAGTCCCGCAGCCGGGCAGCGGTGTTTTACACTACGACGTCGGAGCCGGCTGGCAGACGATGGCGATGGACGACATCGCCGACAACATCTACGATGCGGTCTTCCCCGCCGTCACCTGCACTGACGAAATCTCTTACTACGTCAGCGCCCTGGCGGTCGGCGGCGAGGTCTTCACCGATCCGCGCACCGCGCCGGCCACCAGTTACACGGCAGTTTCGGCTTATGGTGAGACCGTACTGTTCGCGGACGATTGTGAGAGCAACCTGGGCTGGACCGTCAGCGGCGACGCGCTTGACGGACAATGGAACCGCGGCGTACCGGTCGGGTTGGGCGAGCGCGGCGATCCGCCGACGGACTACGACGGCTCCGGGCAGTGCTATCTGACCGACAACGTGTACGGCAACTCAGACGTCGACGATGGCTATACGTACTTGACGTCGCCGGCCATCGACTTGAGCGCGGGCGATGCCGAGATCGA